>DASRFG010000007.1 GCA_035651655.1 Terriglobales bacterium | reverse complement strand
GACGACAGCCATGCAGCACCTCGACACCAGCCCCGAAGGGAAAGTGCATCTCTGCACCGGTCTAGTGCCGTTCGAACCCAGGTAAGGTTCTTCGCGTTGCGTCGAATTAAACCACATGCTCCACCGCTTGTGCGGGCCCCCGTCAATTCCTTTGAGTTTTAATCTTGCGACCGTACTTCCCAGGCGGAGAACTTAATGCGTTAGCTTCGACACCGCAGGGGTCAACACCCGCGACATCTAGTTCTCATCGTTTACGGCGTGGACTACCAGGGTATCTAATCCTGTTTGCTCCCCACGCTTTCGCGTCTCAGCGTCAGTATCCGTCCAGATGGCCGCCTTCGCCACCGGTGTTCCTCCCGATATCTACGAATTTCACCTCTACTTGGGGAATTCCGCCATCCTCTCCGGCACTCAAGCTCAGCAGTTTCGGGTGCACTTCCTCGGTTGAGCCGAGGGCTTTCACACCCGACTTGCAAAGCCGCCTACACGCGCTTTACGCCCAATAATTCCGAACAACGCTTGCACCCTCTGTATTACCGCGGCTGCTGGCACAGAGTTAGCCGGTGCTTCTTCTCCCGGTACAGTCAAACCGCTGGATGTTAGCCAGCGGGTTTTCGTCCCGGTCGAAAGTGCTTTACAATCCGAAGACCTTCATCACACACGCGGCGTTGCTGCATCAGGCTTTCGCCCATTGTGCAAAATTCCCCACTGCTGCCTCCCGTAGGAGTCTGGACCGTGTTTCAGTTCCAGTGTGGCCGTGCGCCCTCTCAGGCCGGCTACTGATCATCGCCTTGGTGAGCCGTTACCTCACCAACTAGCTAATCAGCCGCGACCCCCTCTTCAAGCCCATTGCTGCTTTGATCACAAGGAATTTCACCTCGCGATGTTATGCGGTATTAGCCCCGGTTTCCCGGAGTTATCCCCCGCTCGAAGGCAGGTTAGTCACGTGTTACTCACCCGTTCGCCACTTTACTCGCGGGGTTGCCCCCGCTTTCTCGTGCGACTTGCATGTGTTAGGCACGCCGCCAGCGTTGATTCTGAGCCAGGATCAAACTCTCGTTTGAAACCTGATTTCTTCCCGGCTTGCACCGGGAAGACGCCGCCTTCGCAAGCGAAGACGGCACTATCTTGTGAGATCGCTCGAACTTTACTCAAGCAATTTCGGGGCTCCTGATCCACGTCCTTGCGGACGCAGTCAGGGCCTTACTCACGACTGGCACGTTCAACCTAGTTGTCAAAGACCGAACCGCAATCCGCCTGAGCGGCGCGCTTCGGCCGGACGAACTGCAAAAGCAGGACGTCCGTCCTCGCAACTTCCCCCCTAAGCTGATTAGATCAGCTTCGAGAGGAAAACCTTTAAACACTATCGCGAGCTGCAGCGCACTGTCAACCCGAAGCACCAGGAAAAGCAACCCAGCTTCTTCGGTGGCTCAAACGCTTATTCAAATCAGAACGGCGGAGCTATGCGCGCAAACACGCGCTCCCGCGACATAGGACCGTGCCACTGGGCACAGGCCCGTGCAGGAGCAAAAAGAATCAATAAAAGACCGTTTGGAGGTTCTTGCGAAGTACGCTTAAACCCTTCGAGGAGCTCTGTCCCCGAATATAGACTCCGTGGCCGGAGCCAATTTGCGGGCTAACAAATTAGATGTCCTTGCAATCAAAAGGATTCAACCGATTGCCGCATCCAACAGGTTAACTCGGTTCATCTTTTATACCACCGGTGGAGCGATTCTGCAACTGGCTCCCGACCGCATCCCTACTTGAATTCCACCGCCAGCCAGCGGGCGGGCTGTTTGCTGATATTCGTCAGGCTGTGTGTGAATCCGCCGTTCACCCATGCAACATTGCCCATTCTCTGTGGTAATACCGCCGCAGGCTTGCCCTCCACTTCATTTCGCAGTTCGCAGTCCGCAAGCGCGATTACTAGGTGAGGCAACTCGTGATGGTGTGAGGGGAGGGTCGCCCCTGGCATGAGCTTGATCTCTGATACCCGCACTGCTGCGGTGTCGTAAATTGTGTCAGTCACATTTCCGTCGCCCACCTCGACGCCGCGTCTGCTAGGTTCACTGGCCTGGGTCGCGCCGGGCTTGAGTATCTCAACCGTGACGTTGCGGAAGGGGGTGTCTGCGAGGTTTTGGACCTCGTGCGCGAAACCACCCTTCAGCAGGCTCGCCTGCCCATCCTCAAGCTTGACCTTGGCCAGCTTCTCGCCAGGGATCTGGTTTTCTAATTCTGCTGGCCCAATCGCGACATACACGTAATCTTTGGCATGGCTGTGCATCAGCGTGGACTCGTGGGGCGCCACATAAACCACAAAGACCCTGGTGTATTGGTTTTCAAGGACCAGCTTGTGGTGGGGTTCGGACGTTATATCTACAGACTGTATTTGTGTTTGCGACATGACCAGCAAGGATGTTAACAGGATGCTTAGGGTTGCGAGAGCCCGCTTGAGCATACAGGGATTGTAGCTTGCATATCATGCCCTTGCAGCGGCGGACCAGTTGCCAGACTAGTGGATGTTGGGGAGCTCGCGGTTCAGATCACTCTGGATTTTCCGCTCGTGCCAGAGGCGGAGAGGCCGCCAGTAAGTGATAGCACCGAAGGCGGTAATCGCCGCCAGCAACAGCCCCGTGCTTACCCACACCAGCACTCGAGATACCCCACTCTCCGCGATCTGCAGGATTATGTTGACATTCCGCGGGGTCAATAGCAGAGCGATGGCCAACACCAACATTCCCAGGCCAGCCAGGAGTCCGGTTACATTCTTGGCCCAGCGCCCGCGGGAGTGGTACTCGGCAAAGAGCGTGTATCCGTAAAAGACGAGGCCCAGCACCGCTAGAAAGTTGGCTAGAACGGAAATCACACAATTCCTTCCTCACAGATTAGGACGCGCGCGAGCTGCAGCAGGTTGGCGCGCCCATCACCTTCAGAAAATTCAGCAGCTCTGGTTTGTTCGAACAGCAAACGCGCGAGATTCGTAACCCGGCCAGCACGCCAGGGTTTCAGGAGCATCTCACACCGTGAGGCGCCATGCCGTACCTTAAGTTCTACAGTCCTGAGTTATCAGTTTCCAAGAAGCGCAGAATTGCAAAGGAACTAACCAGAGCGACGATGCGTTCGTTTCAATTGTCTGCTGAAGACCGCGATCGCTGCACCGTGCACTTTGTGCCATTTCGGATGGAAGACATGGCCATCGGCGGCAAACTGATGATTGACGCTCCAGATCCCGATTACTTACTGGAAGTCACCGATCGGCTGCTGACAGCGGAAAAGAAAAAAAACTTCGTTGAAACAGTGACGCCTCTTTTGATCCGCTTATTGGAATTGGAGCGCAAGAGCTGGATCGCCCGCCTGCTTGTGCGTTCCGCAGTGGCATGGAAAATCAACATACAGTTCATCGAGTACAAGCCGGAAGATTCTGCTATCGGCGGAAAGTTCCTGAGCGAACTGGAGCAGGACGCGGCTTGATTTGAGAGCGCGATGAACGCGCTTGCGCTAGACTTTTCCGGTGGCCGATATTGGGAAGCTGCTGGTCTTCTTTGGCGCGCTGGTACTCCTCTTCGGTGTAATCCTGGTCGTTGCTGGCCGTACGCACATTCCCATTGGACGCCTTCCGGGTGACATCGTCTGGCGCGGTAAACACACCATCTTCTATTTCCCCCTGGCTACTTCCATCATTTTGAGCGTCGTGCTCTCTTTGCTTTTTTACCTCTTCGGCCGCTTTGGTGGCGGGCGCTAAAAGCTGGCGAACCTGCGAGCGGCGCCTGTAAACTGCAAGTCTAATGGCCAGCAGCGGCGACCAATTGGGATTGCTGTTTCAACCGGCGCGCCAAAGAGTTTGGAAAGTCTGCGACCTGGTAAGCGCTGTTCGGACCCATCTGGAGCGCGAATACAGCGATTTATGGGTGGAAGGGGAGATTTCGAACTACCGTCCTTCCGATTCCGGCCACCTCTACTTCACACTAAAAGACGACAGTTCGCAGGCCCGAGTAGTTATGTTCCGCTCCCAGGCGAAGCTGTTGCGTTTCCGCCCACAGAACGGAATGCAGGTGATCGCGCGCGGGCGGGTAACGATTTACGATGCGCGCGGCGAACTGCAAATCTCCGCCGAATACCTGGAGCCCAAAGGCGCTGGCGCGCTCCAAATCGCTTTTGAGCAGCTTAAGGCACGTCTGGAGGCAGAGGGATTATTCGAGACGGCACGTAAGAAGCCAATACCGTCACTGCCCCGACGCATCGGCCTGGTCACGTCGCCTCGGGGAGCCGCCATACGCGATATTTTGAATATATTGCGCCGCCGTCACCAGAACGCCCATGTGCTCATCTATCCCGCGCAGGTTCAGGGCGAGGCCGCGGCCAGTGAAGTGACCGCCGCGGTCCGCTACTTTAACCGCTCGAGGAACGTGGAGGTCATCATCGTGGCGCGCGGAGGCGGTTCCGTGGAAGATCTGGCCGCGTTCAACAACGAAGGCCTGGCGCGCGCGGTTGCCACTTCGGAAATTCCGGTGATTTCGGCTATTGGCCACGAAACCGATTTCACGATCATTGATTTTGTGGCCGACCTCCGCGCGCCCACTCCCTCAGCGGCTGCCGAATTGGTGATCCGTTCTCAGCAGGAAATTGAGGAACATGAGGAGAACCTACGGCGGAGACTCGCTCGTGCTTTGCGCTACCAATTGCTTATGCGAAGGCAAGCGCTCACCGAACTGGCACAGCACGGGGCTTTCGCTCGGATAACCGACGTGATTTCCCGCCGACAGCAGAAGGTTGATGACCTCAGCTATCGGTTGCTGACTGCCCAACGCGAACTTCTGGGAAAAGACCGCCGCCGCCTGGAGTTGGCAACAGCCGCGGTGCGCCACCACGATCTGCGCCGCTTGCTGCTGGGCATACGGCGCGAATTGCACGCGGGGACGGCCGCGCTTGCTGCGGCAGTCCGCAATCGCTTATTACACAACCGCTCACGATTGGAAAGCAGCGAAGGCCGGCTACAAAGCCTTTCCCCACTAAACATCCTGGAACGCGGCTACGCCCTGGTGTTCGATCCGCAAGGGAAACTAGTGAAGGACTCGTCCCAGGTTAAGCCGGGAGAGGAGATTTCAGCTCGCCTGGCGCGCGGGGAACTAAGCGCCACCGTAAAAAAGATACAGCCGTGAGGCAGGTTGCCGGTCAGAAGGGATTAAATACTGGATTAGAATACGGGCTGGGCTCTGTCCGAGTTCCAGCCGAGGTTTTGTCTTGACAGAAATTCTGGACCGCTGGCCACACGGGACACTGCTGTCCGTGTTGGACGTGCTCGTGGTGGCAGTGCTCATTTATCAATTTCTGGTGTTGATTCGCGGCACCCGCGCCGCACCCATGCTGATCGGCGTGGGCATGCTGGCGCTGGTCTTTTGGCTGGGTCGAATCGGCGAACTAAAGACCATCAATTGGATCCTAAGTACACTTCTTCCCTACGCAATTTTTGCCTTGATTGTGGTTTTTCAGGCGGAGATTCGCCACCTTTTGGCCAAGCTGGGAAGAGCGCTCACACTTTCCCGGTCGGCGCAGGCCTCGGCGGCGGAAGCGTATGACGACATCGTGTTGGCAGCGAATCTGTTTTCGCAAAATCAAACTGGCGCACTGGTGGTGATTGAACGCGAGATCGGGTTACGCACCCATATCGAAAGCGGTGTCCCGCTCGACGCAAGGCTCTCATACGACCTGCTGGCGACCATTTTTCGGCCGAGCGCACCCTTGCACGATGGCGCGGTCATCGTACAAAAGGACCGCATTGCCGCGGCTGCCTGCTTTTTGCCCCTTTCCATGAACCCCGTGCTCTCCACGCAACTCGGCACACGGCATCGCGCCGGCATCGGCATTACTGAGGAAACCGACGCCATCGCGGTAATCGTCTCCGAGGAGACGGGAGCGATCAGCCTGGCGGTCGCCGGCCAGATTCAAAGGGGCCTCTCCGTGGAAGAGTTACGCGAGCGCCTGAGCCAGCTGTTGCGCCGGTATGTACCGGCTACCACCTTGCCGACACCGATCAGCAATGGCTCTGAAGTAGAGACCAACGGCGCTCCCACGTCGCGGCCCTCGGTGCGTTCGAGTGATGCGGGAATAAGCTAAAGGATTGGGTCCTAGCTATGCTGAATTTCTTTCGGCGTTACGTTTTTCACGACTTTGGCCTCAAGCTTTTTTCGTTGCTGATGGCGATATTGCTGTGGGCCACGGTCACCCGCGACTTTGTGACCGAAGTTGCGCTCAACGTGCCGGTTGAATTCCATGGCATGCCAGAAAATCTGCAGATCAGTTCCGACTCAGTTCCGCCGGCTCAGGTGCGACTTCGTGGACCAGCTCGTCAAGTCCAGGGACTGCGTCCGTGGGATGTTCATCTCATCGTCGAGCTGGCAGGTTTGCAACCGGGCTCCCGCACCTTTCAATTGGGCCCCGGGAATGTTCACCTGCCTCGCGGATTGACGGTCGCCCAAGTAGTGCCGGCCAAGATGTCTTTGGATTTTGACTGGCGCAAGACGCGTACCGTGCAGGTTCGTCCGCGAGTGGTGGGTACTTTTTCGCGGGATACGGGAATGCACATCGCGAATGTCTTAGCTGATCCGCAAGAAATTACCATCGCCGGGCCTCAAAAGCGGGTTGAGGCAGTGGATGCCGCCACTACCGATCCGGTGGATGCAACTGGCATTTCTGGTCGTCAAACCTTCACCACCCGCGCCTACGTCTCCGATCCTCTGGTGCAGGTGTTACGCCCGGAACCTGTTCGGGTCACCGTAATAGTGGGAAAATAAGTCGTTTCGGTACTGAAGAGCACACGCCACACAGCCCCTAAAATGAGCAAACCAGAACGACAACTTTTCGGCACTGATGGAATTCGCGGGGTCGCGGGCGAGTACCCCTTGGATCGGCGCACCATCTTCGCCATTGGGCAGGCGCTCGGACACCGGCTCTTGTCGGCTGGTGGCAAGCGGGTTGTGATTGGGCAGGACACTCGTGACTCGAGCACCTGGATCGCGGAATTGCTGGCGTCGGGTCTGCTGTCCGGGGGAGTGGAAGCGGAGAGTGCGGGTGTTATAACCACCCCTGGCGTGGCGTACCTGGCGCGCAGCAACGGGTTTGCTGCGGGAGTGGTGATCTCCGCGTCACACAACCCCTGGCAGGACAATGGGATCAAGGTTTTCTCGGCAGATGGATACAAATTGCCGGATGCGGTCGAGCACCAGATCGAAGCTGAGATTTTTTCGCTGCTGGATAAATCGATTCCTGAGACGACGCCTCGCAAACTGACTGACAACTCCAAACTGCATGCGAACTACGTGAACTGGCTGGCCAGCAAGGTTACGGACACGCACTTGGGGCGCCTGAAAGTACTGGTGGATTGTGCAAACGGGGCGGCTTCAGCGGTAGCCGCGGACGTCTTTCGTGCCTGCGGGGCGCAGGCCACTTTTATCTGCACTTCGCCGGATGGACGCAATATTAATGATCGTTGTGGTGCGCTGTATCCGGAAGCCGTCGCGAGAGCCATTGCTGCTCATCCTGGGAGCTATGACCTTGGAATCACGTTCGATGGGGACGCGGACCGCGCCTTGTTCAGCGATGCGGCAGGGCGCGTGGTAAACGGCGATGCTGTACTGCTGCTGGCCGCGAGAGAGATGCAGCAGCGCGGCGCTCTCGCTGGCTCTACCGTGGTTGCCACTACGATGTCGAATATGGGACTGGAGATTGCGCTCCGCAAGTCGGGAATCCGTATGTTGCGCGCTCCCGTTGGGGACAAATACGTTTTGGAAGAGATGCAGAAGACTGGTGCCACTCTTGGTGGCGAGCAGTCCGGACACATTATCTTTCGCGACACGGACGCGACTACTGGAGATGGCCTGCTTACCGCGTTGCGTGTACTCCAGATCGTGGCCCGCTCTGGTAAACCGTTGGCAGAATTGATCGCCGACTTGCGCGTCTTCCCACAAGTCATCAAAAACATCCGCGTACGAGAGAAGAAGCCGCTGATGGAAGTTCCTGACGTGGCCCGCAGCATCACCGCAGCCGAAAAGGAACTGGACGGAAACGGTCGTGTGGTAGTGCGCTACTCCGGAACCGAGGCTTTAGCGCGCGTAATGGTGGAAGCAGAAACCGAAGAGAAGATGCAGCGGCTTACCGATTCAATCGCCGACGCTATCCAGAGAACACTCGGGCAGAGGACTTAGTCTAAATCTCTCCAGTTCGGCCCTACTCCGATATCAACCACCAGTGGAACTTTCAGGGGATGGACTTTTTCCATCTTCTCCCGAACCAGCGAGCGAACGGCGTCCACCTCGGCTTCCGGGACTTCGAATACCAGCTCGTCATGGACCTGGAGCAGCATGCGTGACTTCAATTTTTGCGTCCGCAGTTCTTCATCTATGCGGATCATGGCCAGCTTGATCAAGTCGGCAGCGGTGCCTTGTAACGGCGTGTTGACCGCTGTGCGCTCGGCGAAACCCCGCATATTGAAGTTCTTGCTGTTGATGTCAGCAATAGGCCGGATGCGTCCGAAGAGGGTTTTCACTCGCAGCTCGCGGCGCGCTTCTTCCAGGGTGCGATCGATGAATCTGCGTACGCCCTGATATTTTTCAAAATAGGCATCTATGAATTGCCTGGCCTCACTCTTTTCAATTTGCAGGTTTTGCGCCAGGCCGAACGCCGAAAGCCCATAGACGATGCCGAAGTTCACCACTTTCGCCCGCCGGCGGTGCTCAGCGTTGACCATCAGGGGCGGAACTCCGAAGACCTGGGAGGCGGTCAGGGTGTGAATGTCGTCGCCCCGGCGAAAGGCCTCCACCAGGAGCGGATCCATGGAAAAGTGCGCTAGCAGCCGCAGCTCAATCTGTGAGTAATCGGCAGCCAGGAGCATGTGGCCGGGTTCCGCAATGAAAGCCGCCCTGATCTCGCGGCCCAGTTCGGTGCGAATGGGAATATTTTGCAGGTTCGGATTGGCGGACGAGAGTCGTCCTGTGGCTGTTCCGGTTTGGCTAAAGGTCGTGTGCAGCCGCTGGGTACACGAGTTCAGCAACGCAGGGAGAGCATCCACATAAGTGGACTTGAGCTTCGAGAGCTGGCGATACTCCAGCACCAGCCGAGGCACTTCGTGAGTGAGCGCCAAAGTCTCGAGCACATCCACAGCTGTAGAGATGGTCTTTCCCTTGCCATATTTCACCGGTTTGGGCAGGTTGAGCTTGTTGAACAACACGTCTCCGAGTTGACGCGGCGAGTTGATATTAAAATCAACGCCGGCCAGCTCGTGAATTTCCTTGGCCTTGGCACCGCACTCGCGCTCCAGGCGTGCGGACATTTCCGCCAGGACATCGCAATCAATTTTCACGCCGGCCGCTTCCATCCGCGCCAATACTGGTACCAGCGGCAGGTCTATTTCCTCGTAAACCTTGGTCAGACCGCTTTCTTCCACTTCGTTACGAAGAGCTCGCGCTAACCTTCCGGTGGCATCCGCGGCTTCGGCAAGAGAACCAGAGAGCTTGAGGTTAAAGCGCCGCAGCGCAACATCAGGCAGGCGGTGCGAACTGTAAGTTGGGTCGAGCAAGTATGAGTACAACAATGAATCATCGCGAACGCCGGTCAGCTCGTGTCCAAGCCCTTCAAATGTGTGAATCGAGGCCTTGTAGTTGTGGACAGCTTTGGGCAAAGCGGCATCATCGAGCGCTGACAGGAGCTTTGCCGCGGCTGTGCCCTCATCGAGAGAAATTTCCAATGCTGAGCCCGGCCCGGCGGAGATCGCAATCTTGTGTACGGGTTCGGGCTGTGCGGGCGCTGATGTGGTCAGCGGCAGTTCGCCGGATTCAACATCGTCCGCTTCTTCGTCGGAGTCGGGCGATGTGGCCTCCTGAACTAATGGGGCCGCAACTGCCAAGGCCAGTGCGCTGCCTTTTCTTACCGCTTTCAAAACCGCCTGGACATCCGCGGCAGACTTGGCTTCGCTGTACCGCGACTCACTGACTTCGATTCCCGAAATAAAGTCCTTCAGCAGGGTGGTGAATTCCAGCTCTGTGAAAAGTTTGCGACAGGCCTCCGCATCCGGCTCCCCGGCCCGCATTGCTTCTACGTCGAGCTCCAGGCCAACGTTGCGATCGAGAGTAACGAGTTGCTTGCTCAGCAGGATGTTGTCCCGATTGTTCAGCAAAGACTCGCGGTAGCTTTTCTTTTCGACTTCGGCGGCATGATCCAGAGCTCCCTCGACTGAGCCAAATCGGCGGATAAGCTCCACCGATCCTTTGTCGCCAATTCCGGGAGCGCCAGGAATGTTGTCAATGCTGTCGCCGCGCAGGGCCATCACATCAACCACCCGCTCGGGAGGAACGCCGAGAATCTCTTCCACTTTGGCGCGATCGCAAATCAAATTGTCCTTCGGGGGATTGAGCACACAAATCCCGTCGCTCACCAACTGGAGCATGTCTTTATCACTGGAAACCACGTACACCGGATAAGACTGCTCCGCCGCTTTGCGGGCCAAAGTTCCAATGACGTCGTCGGCCTCGTAGCCCGGCATTTCCAGGATCGGAATTCGGTATGCCTCCAGGGCGCGCCGAATGTAGGGCAGCTGCTGCGCGAGGTCTCCCGGCATCTCCGCCCGGGTCGCCTTGTAACCATCGTACGCGTGCTCCTGAAAGGTCTGTGTTTTTATATCGAATTTGCGGATCGAGGTGATCGCCGCGGCCTGCTGATCGCGAAATGTGGGGGCCGCCACGTCATAAACCGCCGCCAAATACTCCGGGTGAAAGTCTTCGCGCAGCTTGCGAAGCATGTTGACGAATACGTACGTCGCCGCCGTTGGGATGCCGGTGCGGGTGGACATGGGCCGCTGCCGCGCCATCGCGTGATAGGCGCGGAAAATAAAAGACATGGCATCAATCAAGAAGATGCGCCCTTTCCCGGGAGCACCCTCGGGCAGGCGCGGCTTGGATGTTGCAATCGCCGGTACGGTTACCGGTTTCGGCGGAACCTGGCTTTCGGCCTCGGGGACAGCTTCAGCCTGGGCCATCGAGTTTTTCTTTCGGGCAGGCAACAATTTAGTTTAGCAGTCAGCAGGCAAATAAATCGCGGCGGGGACAGCCACCCTCGGCTGTCCGAACGAGCTCCGCTCGCCATGCACAGGCGAGGCGCCTGTGCCCACGCAAGCTGAGAGCTCCCAACCGTGGTTCTTTCGTTCGGAGCGCAGAGAAATCCCCGGACTTTGACTACTCGATGAACATGCAATCGCCGTACGAGTAAAAGCGATAGCGGTTTTTGATGGCATGACGATAAGCGGCAAGAACGCGGTCGCGCCCGGCGAACGCGGAGACCAGCATCAACAGCGTTGACTTCGGCAGGTGAAAATTCGTCACTAGAGCTCCGACTACCTGGAACCGGAATCCCGGATAAATGAAAAGCTCGGCCTCGCCGCTGGCGGGCTCGATGCCTATTCTGCCGCTTTGCAGGGCGGCGTACTCCAAGGTACGGACGGTGGTTGTGCCAACCGCTACGATCCTCCGTCCGGAGGCCATTGCCCGGCTGATCCGCTCCGCCGCCTCCGGCGAAATGCGATACCACTCGCGGTGCAAACGATGGTCCTCAACCCGTTCACTGCGCACCGGCTGGAACGTTCCCAGTCCCACATGCAACGTAATCTCGGCCGTTTCAATGCCTTTCTCGCGGAGGCGCCCAAATATCTCTGGTGTGAAATGCAGTCCCGCAGTCGGCGCTGCCACCGAGCCACTCTCGCGGGCATAAACCGTCTGATAGCGATCGCGATCGGCAGGCCGATCGAGGCGGTCAATATAGGGCGGCAGCGGCACGTGCCCAATGCGCTCAATGGCGTCAACAAAATCGGGGTGCGGGACGAATCGAATCCGTCGCTCTCCAAAACTACGGCCATCCAGTCCGCCCCGACCGATGACTTCTGCCTGCAACTCTGCCCCCTCTCCGAAAAACAGCCGCTCGCCGAGTCCAATTTTGCGCCCCGGATGCACCAGGCACTCCCATTCATTTGGCTCCTGCGATAGCTGCCGGGTAAGCAGCACTTCAATTCGGCCTTGGAGGAACTCTGCAGCGGCCGGATTGTTAGGACTAACCAGCTGGGCGCGAACCCCGACTCGCCTCCCATAGAGACGTGCCGGAAAGACGCGCGTATTGTTCAATACCAGCAAGTCGTCGGCGCGAAGAAGATCAGGCAGATCACGGAAGACCCGGTCGCGCAGCGCTGCATCGTCGGCAGCCCCTCCCATTTGCAGGTGCAGCATACGCGAGGCGCTCCGATCTGGCAGCGGCTCTTTGGCGATCAGCTCTTGGGGAAGGTAGTAGTCGAACTCCGAAACCAGCACTGGCCAATTATAGGAGCAGACGTATTTGAAACTTGAATCGCCGGCGAAAGCGCATTGCCGGATTCTCGCTCCTGCGGTACCATTCGACAAGTTGCGGGGACCCACCTGCTCGGCTTCCGAATGAAAAGTGAGCGTCAGCACCGGGAAGAGATTGTCCGCATCGGGGGCATGATCCACCAGCGCGGCTACATTGCGGCTACCGATGGCAACATTTCCGTGCGGCTCCCCAAAGATCGGATCCTGGTGACGCCGACCGCCATGTGCAAGGGGATGCTCGGCAGGTCGGATTTGGTGGTCGTAGATCTGCAGGGACACAAGCTCAGCGGGCGTCGCGAGGTAACTAGTGAAGTGGCCATGCACCTGCTGATTTACAACCTCCGCCCTGACGTGCGGGCGGTCGTTCATGCTCACCCACCTACCGCCACTGGATACGCCGCAGCGGGCATGCCTCTAAACCAACCCTTGGTTTCTGAGGTGGTGATCGCCCTCGGCACCATACCCCTGGCCGAATATGCCACGCCGGGTACGCCCCAGCTCTCCCAGACACTCGCCCCGCTGGTACCGCACCACAACGCCATATTGATGTCCAACCACGGCGTGGTCACCTACGGCGAGGATTTGTTTGTTGCCTATATGCGTATGGAGACGGTCGAGCACTTCGCCAAGATTGCCTTAGTGACTCACATGTTGGGAAAGCAGCAACTATTGAGCCAAGAGGAACTCGAAAAGCTGGCGATCACGCGCGAAAAGTATGTCTGTGCCATCAACGATGCACAGAAGAGCGGCAACGGCCGTGCTGGAAACAGTCACAGCCGCCGCCGCTAAGAATCACTCTCCACCCACGCGAAACCGCAGTCCTGCTCTGAAGTTGGCCCGGAGTGCCGGATATCCCGAAGCTTCTTCGTAGCGTCGATTGAAGGCATTGCCTACGCTCGCATATACGCTCACATGGGAATTGATGGCATACCAGCTGCCTAGGTCAACTCGCACGTAGCCGGCAGTATGGTCAATGTGCGGTATCAGCCCGAGAAAGTCTGAATCAACTCGCCTGCCCAGAGCGGTAGCACCAATCTGCCCGCCCCAGCGACGGCTGGCATAGTTCAACAGAGCATTTCCTGAATGCCTGGGCCGGCGCACCAGTTCCGCCCCAGTCCCTAACAGGGGGTCGCAAAAGTTTTGCGGGGTGCAGAGGGGAGCTGCGAGTACCTGAGTGGAAGTGTACGTATAAGCGGAATCAAGCGACATCCGCGTGGTTAATCGGGCGTGGAACTCGAACTCCGCGCCATGGGCCAAAGTTTTATTTACGTTTACGTATTGGCCGACGAAAGTGACTGGACTGCTGGCAAACTCAACCTGGTTGCGAAAAATATTGTGATAGTAAGTGGCGGACAAGACATATTTCCCTCCCCCCAGCTTCTGCTCAATGCCCGCGTCAAACGAGCGGTTCTCTTCCGGCTTCAGATTCGGATTAGGAATCGCGAACGGCCCGTTGGCAAAAGCTTCTTCCAGACGCGGCTCCTTAATCCCTGTCGCATAGGATCCGCGCAGACGCGTTCCTGAAAAGGTTTGCCCACCGCGCAGCATCAGCACGCTGCCTGCAATCCGTGGCACGACTTTGTTGCCGAAGGTGCCGTTCTGCACGAAGCGCAATCCCGCCTGCAAAGACGCACGTCCCCAGGTCAATAGCTGTTGGCCGTAAACATCGTGGTTGAGGCGCACTGCGTGCACCACTGGTATGTTGACGAAGCCGTTCTCATCTTCAAAGCGGTAGCCGAATGTAGTCCGCGCCCAGCTTCGCTCCCAGTATTCGCCTTGATATTCAAATCCGGCACGATTGAAGTCGTTGAGCAAACGAAATGGGAAATCGACATTGCCGTATAGCGGCGAAACGATGCCAGGATCCACCACGTCATCCTCGTTGAGGCGCACATGCCGGTATTCGAACCCGGTAAATCGGTGGATAGAGCGCGATGTACTGGCCGTGATTTCGCCGCTGGAGAGGAAATTATTCTGGCGAGCCCGCTGATCGCGATCAGGCGCCAGTAGCGGGAGACCGTTAAAGTTCCAGGCGGATTGGATCCCTGTACGGTTATTCGAATGGCGGGCACGCAGGCGGAACGATATCTGTCGGCTGAGTTTTATTCCGACATTGCCCCCCTGCGAAGAATTTGAGTAGTCGTCGTTAATGCCCTGGCCGCTGGTGTTGAATTGATCGCCGAACACGTTGTAATCGAAGCGGCCCCGCGCGCCTGCAACCGAAGCGTAGCCGTGAGCGGCCTGGAAGCTGCCCCCGTCCGCACCGAAGCGAAGCTCAGGAACGCGGGTGCTGCCTTCGCGGCTCCAGGTTTGCACCACGCTGGTCATGGCGTCAGAGCCGTAAAGGTCGCTCGCTGCCCCACGCACCATCTCCAGCCGATCGATTTCGACCATCGGAACCACGCCGAAATCGAATGTGCCTCCGGGTTCATCCACGGTCACGTCGTCAACTATGACTTTGTTGTAGCGGGAATCGCCTCCTCGCACAAAAAGCGAAGAAAGGCCTCCTTGGCGACCGGCAATCCCGATGATCGCACCGGGCAGGAAGCGCAAAGCTTCTGCTTCATCCACCGGCTGCATATTCTTGAGTTCGTCGGCGTTGAGGCTTGCAACCGCCGCGCCGCTCTCCTCTGTAGGAACCGGGGTTCGCGTGGCGGAAACGGTAACGTTTTCAGATGCGGCGGCCACGTGCAGCTTCAGGGTATGTTCTCCGGGCGCGCCAACACGAGCTTCCTCTTCCGCGAATCCCGGCGCCAATACTCGAACGCGGTATTCGCCCGCACGCAGTGCAGTGAAAGTGGTCTTACCTTCAGCAGAGGTGGTTTGCATCACGAGGGAAGCGGGCTGATCGGCCTGAGACAACAGCACCCGCGCATTGGGGACGAGGGCGTCCTGGGAATCAACAACTGTGACTGTCAGATTGTTGGCGCTGGGACCGCTCCCCAGCGCGACCGGACCGCAAATCATGATAAAGAGAACGTAAAGCAGGACTCGCACGAGACTCCTCCTTTGCACGCGAAAGGGGTTGCGGTGGCGATTCGCGCCGGTCTCCTGGCTTTGCGAGTCAGGATGTTCAGCTCACAAGCATCACAGCTTGTGGGCGACATCCGCGATCAATCGTCGGCCTTCCCGGGATCTCCCAGTGACCGGCGAAACGGTCCTCGCTTACAGTTGCGCGGCAGCGCGGGATTCTCACCCGCTTCCCAGTCCTGAGCAGGCGCTCAGGACACGCGAACCAAAGTTGGCAAAGAGCAATGCAGGACAATGGTCCTGCAACTTCGGGAAGAAGGGTAACTGGAAGGCCGCTCAAATGTCAAAACAGACTTGCAGGGCGCACTACCTTGAGCGGGCTACTTCGCTTCGGGCGTCTTGCTCAACTCTTTGAAGGGCTGCCTGAAGCTCGGCGTGAAGCCTCTCCATTTGCTCATCATTCTCATCGCGCGCTACCAGAATTGGCGCGCTCACGCGAACCAGTGCTCGGCTGAATGGCTTGGGAATAATCATCCTGTCCCAGGTCGGCAGAGTCCAAGCGCGCTCCACCGCTACGTGAAATGCCACAACCGGGATGCCCGTGACCCGCGCCAGAAGAAGGGGGCCCGGCTTCGCAACGTGCCGTGGTCCTCGTGGACCATCAATAGTAAAAGCAACTGCCCGGCCAAGCTCGATTTCCCTGCGTGCGGCAAGCATCGCACCCACGCCGCCGTGTGAACTCGATCCTCGTAGCGCCTTGTAGCCGAACCTCTCAATAAGGCGAGCTATGCACTCACCATCGAAGCTGCGGCTGGCGAGCACCGCTAACTCGTGATTTCGGAAGCGGTACGTTGCCGGAAGAATGCAATTGTGCCAAAACACCCAGATCATGGGACGGGCCCTATCGTCCAATGGAGCCCCGGGCTCCTCAGTGCGACGGTAACGCAGGGTGCAGCAGAGGAGCCGGACGAGAATCGAGCCGACCGACGGAATCAGCCGCAAGAGAATGCGGCGACCCCACGAGAAGCGCCTTGGCAGTGGCTCTCGATTGAGCGTTTTCTTTTCAGGCAGGCGCGGTGCTGCTGTGGTCACTTACGTATTTTAGCTCTCGGCAGGCGCCCGCCTGGCAGGATGAACTCGGCCATCTTTGTTCTCGGGGCATGGCATCACAAAGACCGGGAATTCCCTTTCGCGTTAAACTTATAAACCGTAGTCGGCGCGGACGTGAATTGAGATCGAAGAAAGACGCCGCAAGGAGAGGAAACGATGAAGAAACTGGGAATGCTTATGGCTGTCTGTTTGGCTTTCACCTTGACCATGTTGGCCCAGGAGGCGAGCCCCGCTGACCAGGGCGCGAACAGCACAGCCTCTGGCCAGACCACCACCGACACCAACAGCAAGGCAACCATGAAGTCCAGTGGCAAAAAGGCCCGTCGCGAAGGCAAAGAGCACTCCATGACGGGCTGCTTGAGCGGCCCTAACTCTGAGGGGGCTTACGTTCTAACCAATGGGCGGTATAAGAAGGGACTTGAGGTCGGCGGCAACGATGAACTCAAGAATCACGTTGGCCACGAAGTGAAAGTGACGGGAACCTGGAGTTCGGCATCTGATATCGGCGAAAACGAATCTGCCGAGAAGAACGAAAGTGCGAAGATGGAAAAAGGCGAGAAGAAAGAATCCAAGGAGCGGCACTTTAAGGTAAGCAAAATTGACATGGTGTCCGATCACTGCACCGCAACCGCCTCAGCCGGCAAAAAAAGCAAGAAATCAAAAGCCGCTGACAGCATGGAGAAACCTCCGAGCCAATAATTGGCCCAGGCTCCGGACACAGGGTGCGGCTTCGTCGCCGCGCCCTTTTTTTTAAGAACCAGATGGCTATCTACAAAGAGTCTTAGGTTTCCCAGCGGCGAAATAGCAGTGCCCCGTTCGTTCCCCCAAAGCCGAAGGAATTTGACATGGCGAAATTCAACTCGGCCTTGCGCGCACGATTAGGCACGTAATCGAGGTCACATTCGGGATCGGGGTTTTCCAGATTGATGGTAGGCGGAATGATCTGGTCCCGCAAAGCGAGCACTGTAATCCCCGCTTCCAAGCCGCCGGCGCCACCCAGCAGGTGCCCTGTCATCGATTTTGTTGAGCTGACCGGAATTTTATATGCCTGGTCGCCGAAAGCGCGCTTAATGGCTACGGTCTCCAGCTTGTCACCCAAATCGGTGGAAGTGCCATGGGCGTTAATGTAATTCACTTCACTGGGCGGAATCTTGGCGTCCGCCAGCGTAGTCATCATCACCCGATACGCCCCTTCCCCTTCCGGCGCGGGTTGGGTGATGTGGTTGGCATCGGCACTCATGCCGTAGCCCACGATCTCAGCCAGGATGTTTGCACCTCGCCGTCGCGCAAATTCCAATTCCTCCAGAATGAGGACTCCGGCACCCTCACCAATTACAAAACCATCGCGAGCGGAGTCCCAGGGGCGGCTTGCCTTCTCCGGTTCATCATTGCGAGTTGAAAGCGCCCTCATGGCGGCAAAACCACCCAGACCCATGGGCGTAATTGCCGCCTCCGTGCCGCCCGCGATCATCACATCCGCATCACAGCGCGCGATGATTTTGAAGGCGTCGCCTACCGAATGTGCACTCGAGGTGCAGGCCGTGCAGGTGGCTTCATTGGGCCCTTTGGCCCCGTAGCGGATGCTGACGTGTCCTGCTGCGAGGTTGACGATAGCGGCAGGAATAAAGAAAGGGGATATTTTTCGTGGGCCACCGTTGAGCAGATTGGAGTGCTCACGCTCGATCACGTCGAACCCGCCAATGCCGGATCCGATGTGCACCCCCACACGCGGCCCCAGTTCCGGCGTAACTTGCAGGCCGGACATGCGTACCGCTTCATCAGAGGCCGCAAGCGCCAGGTGAATGAAGCGGCCCATCTTCTTGAGCTCTTTTTTTTCGATGAATTTTAACGGATCGAAGTTCTTAACTTCGGCCGCAATCTGGCAGGCAAAATTTGAAGCATCAAACTGGGTCACGCGGGCGACGCCACTCTTGCCAGCCAGGAGATTACTCCATGCTTCCTCGCTGGTATTGCCCACGCCACAGATCAGCCCAATACCGGTGACTACTACCCGTCTTGCCAATGTCTAGGATCCTTCGCTGTCTTGGATGACCGCGGAGAGGCTGAATGCCCGGCGCACGGCCAATTTCCGGTTTCTCGTGCTGGCAATTGCGCCGCTACTTTGCCGCCTTGGCATGTTTGCCGATGTAGTCTATGGCGTCCTGCACGGTGCGGATCTTTTCCGCGTCTTCGTCAGGAATTTCGATGTCAAACGCTTCCTCAAACGCCATGACCAGTTCGACCGTGTCGAGAGAGTCCGCGCCTAGATCGTCTACAAACGAAGCGCTCTGCGTGACCTCGGACTCTTCCACCCCGAGTTGCTCCACGATGATTTGCTTTACCTTCTCATCAACCGATGCCATGTTGCTGCCCCTCCCGGCGTTAAAACGATTAGTGTAACGGGTGCTTGAGAATTGTGTAAAGCAGCCCCGGGGGCAAATTCGGTCCATTCGACAGGCTAGTGCCAAAATTGTAAATTCCTGGTCATGCGGGCGGTCATACAGCGGGTGATTCGAGCGCGGGTTACGGTGGAAGGCGAACTGGTTGGCGAGATTGGGCCCGGACTGCTGGTTTTGCTCGCAGTTGCCCAGGCGGACACCACAGCTGATGCCGAGTACCTGGCAGAGAAAATCGCTGGACTCCGTATTCTTGAAGACGATGAGGGCAAGATGAATCGCTCTGTGGCCGAGAGCGGAGGGGCGGTGCTTGCGATTTCGCAGTTCACGCTGTACGGAGACGTACGGCGAGGAAAGCGGCCGTCATTCGATGCCGCCGCGCGGCCCGAATTGGCGCGCGAACTGTATGAGCTTTTCGTCGCGAGAATCCGCGCTGCCGGCCTGCGCTGCGAAACCGGCCGATTCCAGGAGCAGATGCAAGTGGAGTTAGTGAACGATGGGCCGGTCACCATTCTGCTCGATTCGCAGAAATTGTTTTGAGCTTCAGGACGAAGATGTAGGGGCGGATAAAAAACTGGCCGCGAGAACCGCATCTGCTGCGCGGGCAGCATCGCGACTTGCCTTCACCTCGTGGGTGCGGATAATGTGGGCTCCTTTCGTAATCAGCAACACTTCGGTTGCCAGTGTCCCGGAGAGCCGCTCCTCAACCGGCGCATCGCGTCCATTCTGACGCAGCATTCTCCCCACGAATGATTTTCTGGAAGCGCCCCCAAGCAGCGGATACCCCAATTTATGCAGCTCGTCGAAACGAGCAATTAGTGGATAGTTTTCTTCAAAGTTCTTGCCGAACCCAAATCCGGGGTCGAGCACAATTTTGTTCTGTGGCACACCGGCTTGAAGTGCCGCCTCCGTCCACTGCCGCAAATCTGTGCACACCAAGCCGACGATGTCTTCGACCGGTTCCAGGTGTCGCCATTGATCAGGCCGCCCCCTCATGTGCATCAGAACCGCTCCACAATCCAATTTCGCCACGGTGTTCGCCATGTTTGGGTCCCACCGAAACGCGCTCACATCATTGACGATTTCTGCGCCCAGCTCTACCGCAGCGCGGGCAACGCCAGCCTTGTAGGTGTCAATGGAAAGGATAGCTTCGGGACGCGCGCGTTTGATCGCCTCAATGACTGGCAGCACTCGGCGAAGCTCCTCCGCTTCGGAAACGGGTGTTTTTGACTGTCCTGTCTCGCCACCCCGGGCCTTGTCCTCGGCGGTAGTAACTGCCGCCCCTGGCCGTGTGGACTCCCCCCCGACATCGATAATGTCGGCGCCATCGGCCAGCATTTGCAGCGCCTGCTCCACCGCGCGATCAGTCTGAAAGTAGCGTCCACCATCTGAGAATGAATCCGGCGTTACATTAAGCACGCCCATGATCTGGGTGCGCCTACCCAGGTGCAGCGAACGTGTCCCAAGCCGCCACTCAAAATTCGGCCGCATAAGGCGCGATTCTATCCTGTCTGATGATTCGAACCCGAAACGGTGTACAATCCATCCACTTATATGGTGCGCCGGCGTGCGTGCATTCTGGCCTTTGCCTCGTTGGTGTGGGTCGCACAGCTTTCTGCGGCAGATCACAAGTCCTTATCCGCTCGCCTGGATAATCTCCTTTCTGCTCCCGATGTCACCCGCAGCTTTTGGGGGGTTGAGATAGTTGACCTCTCTACCGGCAGACTTTTATACGCGCGCAATCAGGACAAGCTGTTCACTCCGGCTTCCAACACGAAGCTGTTCACCACCGCAGCGGCGCTGGCCCTGGTCGGCCCTGACTACCGTTTTCGCACCACCGTCGAGTCTAGCGGACAGTTTGACAAGTATGGCCGGCTGACCGGTGATCTGGTCCTGGTTGGGCGAGGCGATCCCAACCTTTCCGGTCGCACCCTGCCCTACACGCTGCGGACCGAACGCATGCAAGATCCGGTGAAAGTGCTCGAAGACCTGGCGGATGAACTGCTGCGCAAAGGCCTGAAGTTCGTTGATGGTGATGTGGTTGCCGACGACTCATATTTCGCCTTCGAGCGTTACGGCGAGGGCTGGAGCCAGGACGATCTGGTATGGGGAGATGGCGCTCCGGTCTCGGCTTTGACCCTCAATGACAATGTAGTTTTTGTAAACATCTTGCCCGCCGATCGGGCGGGAGATCGCGCCTTTGTCAGTATCACGCCACCCACCGATTACTATCAGCTGGATAATCGCATCATCACCACGCCTCCCGGCACCAGTCCGCGAAAGATTTTCATCAACCGCGAGCCTGGCTCACGGCTACTAACGTTTTGGGGAAATATTCCGGTGGACGACCCTGGCGCCAATGAAGCGCTTGCGATTGAGGACCCCGCCGACTTCAGCGCCCAGCTGTTTCGTAACCTGCTGCAAAAGCGTGGAATTGTGATTTATGGACGTTCCCGCAGCCACCACACCGAACTGGCAAATCTGTCCACTTTCACAGTCACCAGTTTGGCCACCGATCGGGGAGGAGGACAAAGCAGCTCGCAAGCCAACCAGCCGCTGGTGCTGGCCAGTTACCAATCCCAGCCGCTCGCTGAGGATTTGCGAGTCATCAACAAGGTAAGCCAGAACCTGCATGCCGAGTTGCTGTTGCGCCTTTTGGGACGTGAAAAAGGCACTGCTGGCACCATCGAAGGTGGCGAAGAGGTGCTGCGTGGATTTCTGACGCAGGCAGGAATCAGCAGTGAGGAATATGTCTTCTATGACGGATCCGGGCTCTCCAGACAAAATCTGGTGACTCCGCATGCGATAGTAAAACTGCTGCAATACGCTGCCAAGCAACCCTGGGCGGCAACCTACAGGGACACGTTACCCGTGGCTGGTTTGGACGGCTCGCTGGCCGATCGCTTCAAGAACACACCGGCCGCCGGTCGGGTGCAGGCCAAGACCGGCGCTCTCAGCCACGTGAACACGCTCTCCGGCTACGTCACCACCCAAACCGGTGAGCATCTCGCATTCTCCATCATGTGCAACAATCACCAACTTCCAATTCGCCGAGCTCTCGACGCCATTGATCAAATTGTCTTGGCGATTGTAGAAGGCAAGTAACAGCGAGAGCGCAGTTGCCAGTTCACTAATCAGCTATTTAATCAGCAGTGGCAGAGTGACTGCGTTGGCTTCCGTCTTGGAAGTGGGATCCCGTCGGGCTGCTACGCCCAGACTTAAGCCTTTTGCAAAAGGTGAGGGATCGAGCACGCAAACCTCTCCCTCTCGCCGGACCGTCACCGGACTCGATGCGATGTTCTGCGGAAATGTGGCTTCAGCTCGGGCGCGGCAGCACAGATAGAGCGAGAGAAGATCGCAGAACTGCAGGATATCAATGAGTTGGTTGATTTCCTTTTGCGCGCGCTCCTGGCGGCCCATCAATTCCCCTTGCCGCTGTTTTTCCGCTTTCAAGAAGGAACGAATCAGGTCCGTATCTTCGCATGTGTCATTGGCGGAGTCCATGCGATGTTCTGCTAATCGGCAAAAATGTCCGCTGACCAACAGCCCGCCCAGAGGTGAACCCCTGCTTGCACACTCAATAGAGTTCTCCCACGCCCGGACAAAATCCCGCGGCAAGACTTGCAGGAATGAGAGTGGCCTGCCGCTTCCGTCGCGCATAGGCGTGGGCGGTGGTCGATGGCCAACTTGCGTCCCGGAGCCGCATTCGCTGCCGCCGTCGAATTCAGCCCAACCGGCATCGTGTAGCGCGACAGCGCGTACCACCTCGTCATCAAGCCGAGGGAAATCTGGAGATGAGAAATTAACGGCGAGATCGCCCGCCAACGCTGCATGGTCGGGCTGGGCAATGAGCCAATAGCTATCGGCACGCAGCGTTTGTCGTTCAAGAACTGCTGCCCAGGCAGAAATGACTTTGCTGCGCTGTACCGGCTCCTGGTGCGGGTTGATCGGATAGAGGACCACTTATTACGCGAGCCCTCCTCCGTAGGATCTCATCCCGTGAGATCTCATTGGGGTGAGCGCGCTCGCTGCCGCCGGCGCATGCTTAGAGCGGCGCCGGATCCGGAACTGCTGGGCGGTTTCCGCATCCCGTCTAGCAATTCCTTCAAAACGACTGCGTTGTTGTGGTCTTTGTCTTTGGAGGCAAAAACTAAGGTGACTCTCTTCCGTGTATGGACTAACTGGTAGAGCGCTTCCAGTTCACTGGAGGCATCGGGGTGCGCCAGCTCCTTGAGGTAACGTTTGCGGAAATCCTGCCAGCGCTCTGGCTGTCCACGCAACCAGCGACACAAAACATCCGAGGGCGCCAGTCCCTTTAGCCAGGCGTGCACCAGGGCCGCTTCCTTGCGCAGGCCACGAGGCCATAAACGGTCCACCAAGACCCGTGCGCCATCGGAGCGAACAGGCTTCTCATACACGCGTTTGGTGGCAACCGACATCGTTTTAGCTCTGTTATTCTGCTTGGTATTTTACGTCTGGTCTCATGGTTGTGCTCTGCCCGAGATGGTAAAAATCTGGACAATTCTCAGCCTCTTCTGTGCCTTTCTGGTGTCAGCCGCCCTCATGGGATGCGATGTGGAGCCGCATAAATCTGACGCCGAACTCGGCCTTAACCCCCAGCAGGCAGCTGGCCGGCGCGTGTACGACAACCGCTGCGCCCGCTGCCACTATGCTTATTCTTCCCGGTCGCTTCAGGGACCCAGCATGCACGGCATCTTCAAAAAGCCGGAAATGCCCAGTGGAACACCGGCAAACGACGAGCGAGCCACCGACGTGATTCGCTTCGGCAAGAGCAAGATGCCCGGATTCGGCCAGGTGCTCTCCGATCAGGAGATCAAAGACCTGCTCGCCTACCTGCATACCCTCTAGCCGGCAACGCCTTCGTGGCTGGAAGATTGAGACGCATCGTACAATAGAACTAGGAATGGAAGCATTCGCCGATCTCGTTCAGATTGAACTGGCGCCGCCCCGCCCGCGCGCCAAGCCGGAGTGGCTGAAGGCCCGCGCTCCGGTGGGCGAAAACTATCACCAACTCAAGAAGCTGGCTCGCGACCTCGGCCTGCACACGGTTTGCGAATCTGCGCAATGCCCCAATATCGGCGAATGTTGGAACCATGGCACCGCAACGTTCATGCTTCTTGGTGAGCTGTGCACACGCCGTTGCGGTTTCTGCGCTGTGCCCAAAGGCCACCCCCAGCCCCTTGATCAAGACGAACCCCGCCGGGTCGCCGAAGCGGTTGCTACTCTCGGGCTCAGGCACGCCGTAGTGACCAGCGTTAACCGCGATGACGACAATCTGGGTGGCGCCCGGATTTTCGCTCGCACCATTGAAGAAATCCGGCGCGTTTCTCCGCAGTGCCGTGTGGAAGTGCTGATTCCTGACTTCCAAGGTAGCGACGAAGCGTTGCGTATCGTGCTCAAGGCCCATCCTGATGTGCTGAATCACAATACCGAGACCGTACCCCGTCTCTACCGTGTCGTCCGCTCAGGAGCGCGTTACCAGCGCACGCTCCAGTTGCTGGAAAATGTCAAGAAATTTTCGCCAGGTATGGTCACCAAATCCGGGGTGATGGTTGGACTCGGAGAGACTATTTCGGAGTTAGTAGAGGTTTTCCGCGATCTTGGCGTGCGCGATGTAGATCTTCTCACCGTAGGCCAGTACTTGCGCCCTTCCCGCGATCATCTTCCGATCGCACGCTTCTACACTCCTGAGGAGTTCCGCTTCCTGAAAGAAGAAGCGCTACGATTTGGTTTCAAGCATGTTGAATCGGGTCCCCTGGTGCGCTCCAGCTACCATGCTCAGGAGCAGGCGCAAGCCACTTCAGACTGCAAATAGCCCAGTGATATGCCGCCCCCCGGTTCCCGACGACTCGGAAGCGTAGAATCGTGGCGCAGTCCACTACACCTCGGTGAGAAAAACTATGAACTGGGCGTTCATTGGGGCATTGGTCCTGGGAGTTGCGGTAGGAATTGCATCCGGCTTGATTGGCGTCGGTGGCGGCATTGTGCTCATTCCTGCACTCGTTTACCTGTTCAAGATGGACCAGCACACAGCGCAAGGAACATCGTTGGCCATGCTGCTGCCGCCAACCGGCATTCTCGCTTTCATGGAGTATTACAAGGCTGGCCACGTTGACTGGAAACTGGGATTGATCATTGCACTGGGAGTTTTTGTCGGCGGTTATTTCGGCGGCGCATGGGCACAAACCATCCCCGCTCCCGCGCTGCGAAAGGTCTTTGCAGTGGTGCTGGCCGCGACTGCGGTCAAAATGTTCTTTCAGGGCTGAGACTCGGAGGCGATTGCCGGCGAGCTAGTCCCACTTTCGTCTAGGCTGCTTTCGCAGTTTTGGGCACTGCCTGTTGGATGTCCAGAGGGATATGCGCACCCATAAGTGACGCACCTCCATCTACTGCAATTGTCTGACCGGTAATCCAAGCAGCTTCTTGCGAACAAAGCAGTGCCACCGCATTGCCGATGTCAGCTGGAGTTCCCAACCGTCGCATTGGGGTCCAACCTTGATCTTGCCAGGCCCGGATTCCCTGCTGAACAGCATCGGGCAGGCTCTCCAGGACGCTGTCCTCAGTCCAACCAGGACTGACGACGTTCACCGTTATTTCTCGATGGGCTAACGCTACCCCAAAATACCGGCACAACACCTCCATCGCGGCTTTGGCAGCTCCCATAGCTACCCAAGGCTGCCAGCTTCCAAAAATTCCCCCGGGCGTATAGCTGATCGCAATAATGCGGCCACCGTCCCGCATAAACGGGGCCGCTTCGCGAGCGCCGACCAGAAAGGCCTTGGCCTGCGAGTCCATCGCGGTGTCCCACTTCTCCAGAGTGATCTCCATTGGAGGTTGATAGAAAGTAGCCGCTTCGGTGCGCGCATTGCTGACAAAGATATCCAGTGCAGCGAACTCTTTTTCCACCTGCTTGAATATCCGGCTTACCTGTTCCGGATCGCAGACATCCGCCTGAACGATAAATCCGTCGGACCCGAGTTCTCGTACTTTAGCGAGAGTCGCTTTGGCTGCGCTCTCGTTCTGATAGTAGTGAACCGCGATTCGTGCGCCCTGCTCGGCAAGCTTGAGGGCGATGCCCCTGCCGATGCCTCGTGAACTGCCTGTGATCAGTGCACTTTTCCCAGTGAGCATGACCATCCTCCACCTCTTGCGCGGCGCATGTTAGTACCGCTGGTCTGGACGGTCAAGAGCCTGCCGGCTGAGGCCTACCAGACTCGGCAGGCGTTCGGACGGACCATGGGCGCGCCGGCCTTGCAGCCGAAAGCTTGCCCAAATTCCGGCATGTTCTGGATAACGCCGTTTACGCGCCAACGGCCCGGCGAATGAGGATCAACCGTCGCCCGCAGGCGCCGCGCCTCGGGCCGCTGATTCTGGCACCAGATCTGCGCGTAGCCGAGAAATAAGCGCTGGTCGGGTGTGAAGCCGTCGATGGCGCCAACTTTCTTTCCCGCCAGGTCATCGTGCAAGGCCATGCGGGCGATGCGCAGGCCGCCGTTGTCGGCGGTGTTCTCACCCAAGGTGAGCTTGCCGTTCAGCTTTACATCGTCGACTGCGGTGAAACCGGCGTACTCGTTGACGATGCACTCGGCACGCTTCTCAAATTCTTTGGCGTCTTCCTGGGTCCACCAGTCGTTCAGGTTGCCGTGAGCGTCATATTTACGTCCGCGGTCATCGAAGCCATGGGTAAGTTCGTGCCCAATCACCATCCCAATGCCGCCATAGTTCACGGCATCGTCAATGTGATTGTCGTAGAAGGGCGGCTGCAGAATGCCGGCAGGAAAGTTTATGTCGTTCATCTGAGAGTCGTAGTAAGCGTTGACGGTAGGCGGACTCATCTGCCATTCGCCGCGATCAACTGGCTTGCCGATTTTATTCAGCTGGCGATGAAATTCGAAGTCAGTTGCCCGCATGTCGTTGCCCAGAGCGTCGCCGCGCACAATCTGCACCTTGCTGTAATCGCGCCAGTGGTCGGGATACCCGATTTTATTGGCGATATTGTGCAGCTTGACCAGCGCCGCCTTCTTCGTGGCCTCCGTCATCCATGGCAGTTGAGTGATGTCCTCGCCCAATGACTTTTCCAGTTCGTGGACCATCTTCAGGGTTCGTTCTTTACCTTCCCCGCCAAAGGTTTGCTGCACATAGGGCTGACCCAAGGCCTCCCCCAAATCATCATCGGTCATACTGACGCAGCGCTTCCAACGTGGCCGGATTTGTTCCGCTCCGGTGAGCGTTTTGCCGTAGAAGCTGAAATTCTCATCAACAAAACCCTTCGCGAGCAAAGGCGCCGCAGCGTGCACCAGATGCCAACGCAAGTATGTTTTCCAGTTGTCCAGCGATGTGGAGTCGAGTAGCCCATTAATTCCCTTAAAGAAGTCGGGCACCCTCACGTTTAGGCCGGAGATGGGAGGCGCGTTCACCGCGCTCAGGTACTGGTCCCAGGAGAAGGCTGGGGTCATCGAAGCCAACTGCTGGATAGGCAGCTTGTGATACACATTCTCAGGCACGCGCCGATCCACACGAGTCATTGAGACCTTTGCCAATGCGGTTTCAATTTCCATCACAGTTTTCGCGTCCCCCGTTGCCTGGGGCTGGGGTTCGCCGAGCAGTCTGAACATGTTTTGCACGTGCTCCGTGTATTTTTGTCGCGTCTCCTGTGACTTCGGATCGTCTTTCAAGTAATAGTCGCGGTCGGGCAGCCCCAACCCGCCCTGGTCGGCTTGTGCGATCTCCTGGGTAGCGTCCTTGGCGTCCTGTCCTGAAGTGAACTGGAACAATCCGTTCACACCGATCTGGTGCAGCCGGGCGATCTCGTTGGCCAACTCAGATTTGTTTTTCAGTGCGGCAATGCGGTCCAGTTCGGGCTGCAAGGGCTGCAGTCCCTTCGACTCAACCGTGCTTTCGTCCATACATGATGCGTAAAAATCCCCAATCTTCTGCTGGACCGGTGTTCTGGTGGGATCGTTGGGCGCGTATTTCTCCAATATCTGATGGAGAATCGCCTGGTTGTACTCGAACAGTTGGTTGAACCGGCCCCAGGTGGACTGGTCGGGAGGGATAGGATTGCGGGCCATCCAGCCGCCGCAGGCGAATTGGTAAAAATCCGTGCAGGGATCAACCTTGCGGTCAAGAGCATTGATATCAAACGTCGCCGGCTTGGGCGCTACCTCCTGCTGGGCAGCTGGTGCTTGGGCCTGGAGGCGTTGGAAAGTTACTAAACTGACGGCGAGCATAAGGAAGGCTACCAGGACGCGCAAACCGTGCATGAAACCTCGCTGTGAGTGGAATGAACGTACGAGTCTACAACAATCTATCTGCGTGGGGCTCCAACCTGGTTAGACGAGGCGGGGCAAACCATGTCAACAATTGAGCGCCCCTAGAATACTTTTAGATGGATCGTGAGGTATTTCTTGGGATCTTTGCGCACGGCCGCAACCAGGTCGCGGGTTTCGACCAGCAGCTTATTTGTGTTGTCGTGCACGGATGTGTCGTGCAAGAGCTTGCCCACGGTACCCTGCCCCGAGTTGAGTTTCGTGGCCAAATCGCTCAGTTTGCTGACCGTGTCGTTCACTTTCTGCGCAAAAGCCTGATCGCGGGCAATCAACCCCAATGTGCCTTTACCGGCATTCACCTCCGCCATCAACTGTTTGGCTTCGGAAATAGTCTGGTTGGCGTTGTTATACAGAGACGGATCTTTGATGAGCTTGCCCACCGTTCCCTGCCCCTCATTGATCTGATCAATCATGCTGCTTACTTTATCCAGAGTATCGTTCGCTTTGCGATACAGTTCGTCGTCCACGATTAGCTTGCCCAGACTACCTTTGCCTTGGCTGAGTGCATTGGCGACTTTCTGAAACTCTGCGAGCGTGGAGTTCAGACGATTGAATAAAGTGGGATCATAAATAAGTTTGCCAACCGAGCCTTCTCCGCTTTCGATCTGCGCCATGATGTGGTCGGCGCGATTCACCAGGGCCTGCACATTCTGCAGAGTGCTCTGGCTGGCGCGAACCACGTCCATCAGCTCAGGATGTTGCTCGATTGCCAGCACATCGCCGTTCTGCACCGGCGGGCCTTTGGCCTCGCGGCTGGAAATATCCACAAACACTTCGCCCAACACACCCGCGGTACTCAGCGTCGCCCTGGAGTCTTTGTGGATCGCATCCACATATTTGGATGTGACCTGCATTGTGACTTGCACGGGAGTCAAAGCGTGGCTGGCCACCACGCGCACCCGTTTGACATTTCCTATATCTACCCCTTCAAGCCGAACCGGGGCGCCCACACGCAATCCACCCGCATTATCAAAGTAAGCGTAAAGGGTGATTTTCTTGGTGAAGAGACCGGTGGAGCCGGTCATGAGGAAAATCAGGACGACCAGCACTATGCTGGCGAAGATCACCGTCAGCCCAACACGTAGTTGCGACCACTTCAGTTGTTGCTGGCTAGGCACCTTCTCCTTTAAAGGCTAACACGCCGCGGTACCACTCCACGCTTGCCATAATTGTGCAGGCAAATGGCTCGCCACGGAATTGTCTAATTGGTAGCGTACTCAAAGCAGGGATGATAACAGAGCCGAAGTCACTCTCCACGCGCGGCGATTCCCAGGGGCCGGAATGTCAGCGTCAACGCCAAGGCCAGAAGATAAGCAATAGCACCTTGCGCCATCGTAAAGTTCAACCCGAAATGAATGGCTACGACCATCGCCAGCACCGATCCCAGGACGCTTGAACCCGCGTTCATCGCCCATGCCCATTCAACCGCATTGTAGCTTTGTGGGGGAAGCGGGGCCGCATCTTCTTCCAAGGACCTACTGGACAACCAGCGCAGGCCCGTGGGAAATGGCATGCCCATAACAAATCCCAGCGGACCGAGTAGTAAACCACTGATCGCGAGCTTAGCGATGAACGGCAGTCCTACCAGAGCAATCAGAAGCTTCGGAAGGAACACTACATAGACCAGAGCCATGGCAGCAATGAGCAGTAACGGAACGCGGATGCGAGCAGGATCAGATAGCCATTTCCGGGAGGCGAGACTACCTGCGCCGCTTGAAAGCAACATCAAGAAGATGACCACCGTCAGCGCGTAGGTCGGGTGCCCCAGGAACAGAACAAAACGCTGGATAAATGCAATTTCTACGAAAATATAGCCCAGGCCGACGGCCACAAAGTACAACAATTGCAGCGTCACTTCGCGCCCACCCCCGTGCAGCGCCAGGGGAAGGAATAAAAACAACGCCACCGCCGCGATTGAAATCAGCAAAACCACACCAAGTACGACGACTCCCAGGTTTACCTTCCAATCCATGGCGGAGTGCAGCACGTCTTTTTTCAAGATCTGCGCGCTCTTCAGAGTGAAAAAGAAGAATGGGGCATTGTCGGTGACCGGGGTTACATCGAATTCGTAGTTGCGGCCAAATCCATAGGGATCGTTGCTGGCAATCAGCCGTCCGAAAGCATTGTCAATCGGCTGTGAAGGCAGGTATTGCGCCACCAAATGAGTCCCTGGCAGGTGATTGCGGATCGCGGCTTCCTCTTGCGCGGTGAACGGAATCTTCTTGGCCAGCACAACCACAGGCCGGCCATCAGAAGTCAGTGGCCCGTCGGAAAGCACGATCAGGTTGCCAGCCGGATTGGAGACGCCCGATTCGTGAAGCGCTTGCATCGCCACCGACACCACGCGCAGGGCCTCCCGAGGCCGCTTGAACTCCCAGCGCGTGATGGCGATCATTCCATCAGGCTTCAGGTGATCGAAATATTCGCGGAACGCCTCAACCGTATACAAGCTGTTTTCACTGAGCGCGAAGGCTCCCGCCGCGGTTGAAGCCCAGGTATCAACCAGCGTCATTTGCAGCACGTCGAATTGCTGCTTGCTGCTGCGAATAAAAGAGCGACCATCCCCGACATGGATATGCACTTCCGGCAATTCATAAAGATGATGTGCGTAGTCGGCATAGCGGCCACGCATGATGTCGTCCACAATGATGGGGTTGATCTCGATACCGGTGACACTTGGGCTGCCGCTTACCACAGCTCGCAGGACATCCACGCCGCCTCCCGGCCCAATAATGGCGAAATCACCGTGAGGCCGAAGAACGTTCGCCGCCGATGGGGCCGACGCCATCATCAATCGCTCCCACTCTTTGCCAAAAGGGCCATGCGGCTCAGAGTTCATGATGGCGCTGTTGGCGTCTTCGTCAATTACCACCCACTTAGAGCCATCTGCTTTCCGGTTCACCTGAAGCCGCGAGATTGCATTCCAGCGCACGTACTCAATGTTCTCCCACTTCGAGATGAGCACACCCTTTGCATAAACGATGTCAATAAGCCTGCCAGAGTAGTTGGCGGCGATGAGGACCGCCAGAATAGCGGTCAGCACAATTCCCACCACCTGGCCGCCTCTAGTGGTGGCCCATAGAACTGAAGCCGTGGCCATGGCCAAGCCGGCGAATAGAATTGTGTTCGGAGCTCCGATCCAGTTCAGCAGCGGCACAATGGCGAGGCAAGCTAGTGCTCCGCCGAGCAAATCTGCCCCGTAAAGCTGCGGTATCCGCTGATTCTCGCGTGCAAACACGACCGAGAAAAGCATTCCTACAAAGAAAAAGGGCACCGCCGAACACAAATACAACGCCGTCAGGCGGGTGAAGTTATGACTCGTCAGCAGTAGTGACACGGGTACGTGCAGTACAACCTCAAGCGCCACAAATATGGAGACGGCATTGATGGCGCAAACGGCGGTCCCAATTTTTCTAGTGTCGAACCGCGACAGCCGGCCTCGCCCAAGGTAAGCAAACACTCCTCCAGCGCCTAATCCCAGCAGCGCAATTGAGATTGCCAAAAATGCGAAGTGGTAAAAGAGGATCACCGAAAATAAGCGGGTGAGGGCTAGTTCCAGCAGGAGCGAGGCAAAGCTCGCCAAAGCTACACCCGCCCAAGGCGTAGCCTCACTTGCCGGGAACTCCTGAGCACTGGGTTGGCGGGGGAGAACTGCGGGTTCACTCATTCAATGTTGTCGATTAAAACGCGCTTTGGGGCGACATACTCAGTCTTCCAGGATCACTTGTGCTATGGCTTCCGAGGCCGTATGCGAGAGTGAAAGCGATGTGCGTTTTGTGCCCAACCGCTCAGCGAATTCAGCGGCCTTGCCGGAAAATGCCAGCGCAGGCCGGCCTCCTGGCTGGCGTTTCACTTCAAAATCTTGCCATCGTACGCCCTGCCGCCAGCCGGTCCCAATTGCCTTCATCCCCGCTTCCTTAGCTGCGAAACGAGCGGCATAACGCTCCACCCGGTTTGCCTTGGACTCACAATATCGGATTTCCGTCGCCGTAAAAATGCGCTGCAAAAAGCGCTGTCCAAAGCGATCAATCGCCGCAGCCACGCGCGGGACTTCCACAATGTCGATTCCGGTACCCACAATCATCACCAGTGCCACTCACGCCTGAAACTACTTTTCACGCCAGGAATTTAGATAAGGTAACACAGTGGAAAGAACTCCAGTCTTTACAGCAGTCTGTCTCCTCGATAAATCAAGTGACCATCTATTACTCGTGCCTCCTGCATCATTTTGTGCGGCCGAACCGGCGCCGCATCGTCAATATGCAGGACCTCGTGGCCGTGCGCGACCAGATAGTCCGAGATCAACATGCGATGGCAGCGGAAGTACACCCGCTCGGCGCACATGATTGCAGTCGGCTGCTCCTCCGCCAGGCGCTCCAGTTCTTCGATCGCGTTGTTGAACGCCTCGGTAAGCATGTAATCAGCATAGTTACGAAACGAATCATTGCGCAATGCAATGTTGGGAGAGTCGTCGCGCAGCTTCTTTCGGCGGCCGCCAAGTTCCTTCATCCAGCGGTACTCGATCCCAGCGTTTGGAAGAGCTTCTTCCAGCGATTCGCGATTGAAGTGTGGCAGCCGCCGGGACGCCGGAAATGCGCGGATATCTACCAGCATGCGAATACCGTGCGCCTGCAAGCTTTTAATCAGCTCCTCTAACGTGCGGGTGGAGTGGCCAATGGTGTAGACGGTCGCCATCTACGAGGGCGTGGAACTCAGCAGAGCCTGCAGGACAGCGGCATCCTGTTCTGGAAATATGGTGCGCAAGTCGAGCAGCACACGCTCTTCTTCCACACGGGCAACTACCGGCGGATCGTTTCGTCGCAAACGGGCTGCTAACTCGTCCGCGCTCAGGCCTTCACAGCTCAAGGCCAGGACACTTGTGGGCAGTTTGGCTGCCGGCGCGGCGCCGCCACCAATCACCGATTCCCCATCACGAATTTCCGCACTCAAGCGCGCCGCACGTGGTGAGGCGTCAAGGTTGTGCTTCAGTTCGTCTGCTCGACGAGCGATTTCTGTTAGCGGCAAGCGCATCAACCGCAGAGCCGGAATGGCGTCGTGGTTCTGCCGGACGTACTCCAGCAGGGTGGCTTCCAGTGCCGCATAGGTGAGCTTGTCCACTCGCAGCGCCCGGAAGAGCGGGTTGGCACGGACACGTGTTATGAGCTCACGTCTGCCACTTAGCAGCCCCGCCTGCGGGCCACCCAGCAGTTTATCTCCGCTATAAGTCACCACGTCCACACCGGCACGCAAACTATCGCCCACGTTAGGTTCGTCATTGATTCCGATGGATCGTAAGTCGAAGAGCGCGCCACTGCCCAAGTCCTCCACCACTGGAACATTTCTCCGGTGACCCAATTCAACCAGCTCTTCCAGGACAGGTTGTTCGGTAAATCCGGTGATCTGGAAGTTTGAGCGATGCACGCGCAACAGAAGCCTGGTCCTCTCAGTGATCGCGCGCTCGTAATCGGCGACCCGCGTGCGGTTCGTGGTGCCCACCTCACGTAAGATAGCCCCCGACTTCGACATTACTTCTGGAATACGAAATGATCCGCCAATCTCCACCAGTTCCCCGCGTGAGACGATGACCTCGCCTCCTTCGGCAAGTGTGTTCAGTGCGAGCAGAACCGCAGCGGCGTTATTGTTGACCACAACTGTCGCCAGATGGCCATCATGAGCTGAGTCCAACAACTTGGCGAATAGCCGCTCTATATGCACATCGCGCTTGCCGCGCTCACCGGTAACAATGTCAAACTCGAGATTGGAGTACTCCGAAGCGATTTTATAAACGTGCTCAAGTGCCCTCGCCGACAGCGGCGCGCGGCCCAGGTTCGTGTGCAGCACCACGCCGGTGGCATTGATAACCGTGCGAAGAGAATATTGCGTTGTCTGGCGTAATTGCCTCTCTATGGCATCTCCCAAACCTGAAATTGCTAATCCCACCCCCGCGGCATCCAGCCGGCCAGCAGCGATCTCCTCCCGTAAACGCAGCAGGACTGCGCGTCCGGCTTCCGCCACAGCAACATGGCCGTTATCTGCGATTAGCTCTATAACTTTATGTGTGTGAAGCACTTCATCGAGCGCCGGCAGTTTCCGAAATAACTGCGCCCGAATAGCTTCCGTTTGCGATGCAGTCTTGTCCGGCATTTGGCCTATTTGAACACAATCGGTGATGAAATTCTGTGAACTTGCCACGGAATCTTACCCCACCAGATACCGGCTGCATGCCCATCTCGGGATTGTGGACGTGACTTTGGGCGGCGGCATATAGTTTCGCACTCAAAACAGAGCATTACCTCCGGCACATCTCCTCGGTCACACGACAGGGTTCACACTCCTGCATATTATTTGGTCTGCCTGTTTTCCCCCAGCGCGCGGAAGGTAAGGGTCCATGTTCAGATCACCCATGTTCAGATCACCCGTGTTCTCAAGCACTTTTGGCTTTCTTCTGGCGCTCAGCATGTGCGCTCCGGCTCATGCCCAGCAATTTACTAGCGCGACCGGCGGCAACACTCTCCCGTCCTCGGGTTCGACCATCGGCGATATCGCACGCCAATACCGCGAGAAGAAACGCTCCGAAGTGAAGATGACCGAACGGGACAAGCAAGAGATATTTAGCTCGGTGGATAAGATTCTGGCCTTTGCCAGCCAAGACACGGGTCTAACCAGGCACGCCAGCGTGGGCCGTCTACTCCTGGGTCAGGCGGACGTAGAGCAGCGAGTGCAGCAGCGGATGGGAGATGACAAATCAGCCCAGCGCTTGGAACGGACGGAACTAACGCTGAAGAAGTTTGGCCTGCTTCCTCGCGACTTCCAGATGCGTGCCGTCGCCGCTTCTATCGCGGGCGAAAACATTGCTGCGTTCTATGATCCTAAGACCAAGACAATCTATCTGATGAACTGGATGCCCGCCGAGCAGCAGCGCCCGGTGCTGGCCCATGAACTGACGCACGCGTTGCAGGACCAAAATTTCAACTTGCTGAAGTGGACTCCAGGGCTGAGCGAAACTGACCGAAAGCCCAATGATGATCCACGAGACAACGTCGCAACCGAGATGGATCCTGGGGAGCAGAGTTCCGGGCGCATGGCAGTGATAGAGGGCCAGGCCATGATTGTGTTGGTTGACTACAACCTCTCTGAGTACGGCGCCAGCTTGCAACGTATGCCGCAATTGATCGAGTCCATGAAAAACCGAATGGAATCCCTGGCCGAGACCCCGAGCCTTCATCAGGCGCCCCTGGTCCTGCGCAACGGCCTGATTTTTCCATACCGTGAAGGGTTCGCTTTTGAAGCCGAGCTGCTGGTACATGGCGGCAAGGAATCGGCCTTTACCCGGCCTTTCGCGCGCCCGCCTGTAAGCACACATGAAGTGTTACACCCAGAGGCTTATTTAGCGGGAGAGAAGACGAGCAATCCCGCAATTCCGAGCCTGCAAGCTCTAACCGGTAATTCTTACGAGCCACTCGACTCCGGCACCATCGGCGAAATGGATCTCCGCACGCTCATACAGCAATTCGAGGGAAAGCTGACAGCAACCCAGCTTTCACCATCATGGGACGGCGGTTCGTACGTTGCCATGAAACGAAAGTCGGCAGGCTCCGGACCACTTACCACCAAAGATGTGGCGCTGGTTTACGTCTCCAAATGGAAGTCCGCACAAGCGGCGCAAAGGTTTGCCAACTTGTATGCTGCGTCAGTAGCGCACCGTTATGCCACGGTCAGCAACTTGTCTTCTTCCTGCTCGGGTGCTTGCGCATCATTGCAGTTCAATACCGAAGAAGGACCGGTCGTGGTGGAGCGCTGGAAGAATCTGGTTCTGGCGACGGAGGGCTTTGATCAGGATACGGCTCAGAAGTTGCGCACCACTTTGCTGAGCGCAAACTCCACCGTGACCGCAGTTGCAGCCAGCACTCCTGATCTGACTTTGCGCTTCGCCGCCTCGCCCGAGTTTGGCGCACTACGGCAGGCCCTGGACGCAGAAATTTTTCGGGCACTGCACGATGTTCAACCCACTGCCGCCAGGCCGTAGTGGCGGTTCCAGTGTGTGCGCAAGTCCTGGATGGCGCGCGTGATCTCCTCCTGAGAAATGTCGCTGTTCGGGCCCGCCATAACCGCCGCAGCTTCGCGCTTGGCCATCTCCAGGAGTTCACGATCACGCACAAGATTGGCTACTTTGAGGCTGGGCATGCCTTTTTGCCTGGTGCCGAAGAATTCTCCGGGGCCTCGCAATTCCAAATCGAGTTCGGCGATTTCAAAGCCATTGCTGGTCCGCACCAACTCATTGAGGCGGCGATCTGCGTCTTCGGACACTTTGCCGCCCGTCATCAGGATGCAGTGAGATTTCGCGCTGCCCCGGCCAATTCGTCCTCGCAGTTGGTGTAACTGAGCGAGCCCGAAGCGCTCAGCGTGCTCCACCAGCATGACGTTGGCATTCGGGACATCCACGCCGACCTCAATCACCGTGGTTGAAACCAGGACATCCAGTTCACCTTTTTGAAAGCGGCGCATAATTCTGTCTTTTTCCTCTGCCTCAAGCCGTCCGTGCAGCAATCCGATCTTCAGGTCTGGCAAGATCTCACGTCGTAATTTCTCGTACATCTGGATAGCGGCTTTGACTTCCCGTTCTTCGTTTTCTTCAATCACCGGATAAACGACGTATGCCTGGTGACCTGCCTTGGCCTGCCGGCGCACGAATTCCCAGACCTCATCAGCGACTTGGTCAGAAACTCGTTTGGTGGTGATCGGCGTCCGTCCTGGCGGCATCTCGTCCAGCACACTGCTGTCGAGTTCGCCATAGAGTGTGAGTGCGAGCGTTCGTGGGATGGGAGTTGCAGTCATCACCAGCGTGTCTGGCTCCACGGGCTGCGAGCTCCCTGCTTTTCGCATCAGCTTGAAACGCTGCATGACACCGAAGCGGTGCTGCTCGTCAACGATCACCAAGCCGAGATTGGCGAATTCCACACTTTCTTCAATGAGCGCATGTGTGCCAATCACCAATTGGGCGTCGCCCCTTGAGATATGCCGCCGCAGATCGCGTTTGTGGTCTTGTTCCAACGAACCCGTAAGTAAAACAATCCTGTAGCCCGCTTTTTCAAGGATTCGCCGCGCAGAAAGATAATGTTGGGTAGCCAGAATTTCCGTCGGCGCCATCAGCGCAACCTGGTACCCGTTCTCTATGGCAATGATTGCCGCCTCGAAGGCCACAATCGTCTTGCCCGACCCAACATCACCCTGCAGCAGTCGCCGCATGGGGACTGGTTGCTGCATGTCTGCGGCAATCTCCTTCAGGACCCGCTTCTGGGCGGCTGTGGGATGGAAGGGCAGTACCCGCTTAATGGCCTCGCGCGAACGCTCGTCCAGTTTGAAGGAAATTCCGATCTGCGCTCGCTGCTTTTTGCGCTTGAGCTCCAGGCCCAACTCCAGGAAGAAGAGTTCCTCAAAAATCAGCCGCCGCTGGGCTGGAGTACGGGCGGATTGCAGGTCGGTAAAGCTCTCGCCCGCTTCCGGCCAGTGGGTTCGCCAGAACGCCTCTTTGCGGGGGATTAGCCCAATGCGCTCCCGGATGGCTTTCGGGATGGTCTCGGGAATTTCTTCCAGGTTCTGAAGCACGGAATGAATGACCTGCCGAAACCAGCGACTGGTGAGCTTGCGCTCCCCTGCGGATTCGTAAATGGGAACAATGCGCCCGGTCTCAAGCGACTGCGCGGCCAATTCAGCGGGATCTTCTGAGCCGTTACTTCCGGCGCCGTCGCTCAGGATCTCGAATTGCGGCTGTATGATCTCCAGCCCACCTCTACCCTTGGTGGCTTCTTCCACCTTGCCATACAGCGCCACCATCTGCCCGGGACGAAACTTGCCCTCCAGATAACGGCCATGAAACCAGAGACACTTCAATGTGGTTCGACCCTGCCCAGCGGTCATGTGAAAGATATCCAGGCGAGACCGTGTACGGAACAGGCCCGACGTCCGTACCTCGGCAATCACCGTGGCCATCTCACCCGGCCGCAACTCGGCGATGGTTCGCGGGTTCAGGCGGTCTTCATACCGGAATGGAAGGTAATAAAGCAGGTCCTCAACTGTGGCAATGCCCTTGGCCGCCAACACCTCGGCAACTCGCGGACCAATTCCTTTGACGTACTGAACCGGGGTGTTGAGTTCCAGCATGGCGAAGGATGCATTGATGTTAGCAGGACAGGGCGAAACCTCGCCTTGCTTCGGTCGACCACACCCACCGGACGATTTCAGGCAGCAAAAAGCCGGTCGGCGGTGTCCAACAAGACAGCGTGCCTGGCAACTTCCTCCAATCCTTGGTCGCGGTTCTGGTGGGAAATGGGCTGTACTTTGCCCTTATGCCTCATCTGCCGGTGCTCGCCCAGCACCACATGAAGCGCCTTGACTGGGGCCTGGTGGTGGACTTCTGGATGTGCCTGGTCATCTACGGTTTTCTGGAGATTGCCAAGCGCTGGCGAGCCGGTCACCGCCATCCCACCCCCAAGTAACCTCAGTAACATGTCGCGAGCCTCACCCTCCCGGTACAATTCGCCCAAACATGCAAAAAATTGCCGTCCTGTACGATGCGAGCCAGGCGGTGCTGTCCACCTTCGACCTGGATGAGGTGTTGAATCAGATCCTGGGGATCGCGCGCGACTATTTTCACTTGCACAACGTCGCCATCCTCCTGCTCGATTCTGACACCAAGGAGTTGTGTGTCCGCAGCCAGGTGGGATGGGACGAAGGCCAGGACAAGATAAAAGTACTGGTGGGGCAAGGAATTACCGGCACTGCCGCCCGCCTCAAGCGACCCGTCTACGTCCCCGACGTGAGCAAGGATGCGCGTTACCTGAAATCGGCCCAGAGCACTCGTTCCGAGCTCGCTGTGCCACTTATGGTCCGCGATGAGGTCGTGGGCGTGCTTGACTGCCAGAGCGATCGCATCAACTTCTTTGATTCTGAAACCATTGACCTCCTCACGTTGTTTTCCACGCAAGCATCCATGGCGTTGCAGAATGCGCGGCTGTACTCGCTGGAGCAGCGCCGCTCCGCGCAGCTGGAGGCGATCAACGCTATAGCCAAGCAGACCACCGCAGTGCTCGAGCTCGAGGAATTGCTGACAAAACTATGCTTTTTGGTCCGGCAGTCTTTTCCAGCAGACCACGTTTGCGTGCTTCTAAAGGATGAAAATGCGCTTGTATTGCGTTCTCACGAAGGCAAGTTGACGCTGTTGATTTCTGAGCAGGAGCGCATCCCGGCTGGTGACAGCATCGCCTGGCGCGCTATCGGAACCAACAAAACCATTATTGAAAGTGATATTCGCAAGGCGGGGCATTATCTACCAATTTTCCGGGAGACCCGGTCCCGGATGTGCATCCCCCTGATTTCTTTTGGCCAGACCTTGGGAGTGCTGATGCTGGACAGCGCCCAGGAGGGCGCCTTCACGCTGGCCGATGCTCAGACCCTTGAATCGGTGGCGGACATATGCGCGACTGCAATCCAGAACACGCATTACGTTCAGCGCGTTCGCCAGCTGGCCTACATAGACGGTTTAACCGGGATGTTCAATCGCCGCTTTTTTGAGATCCGTATCGCTGAAGAGATGGAGCGAGCCCAGCGTCACAACGGCACCTTGGCCGTCATCATGATGGATATTGACCACTTTAAGCGGCTCAACGATGAATTCGGCCATTTGCTTGGTGATGAAGTGCTGCGTCAGATTTCTTCCGTGTTTTCGCTGCAGTTACGCAAAAGTGATGTGGTTTGCCGCTATGGAGGCGAGGAATTTGCAATCGTGCTGCCGCAGATCACGGCCGAACAGGCATTGAGCGTGGCTGAGAAGTTGCGCCGGGAAGTCGCCGGATGGCATTTCCCCGGCGTACCTCGTTCCGTAACCATCAGCGCTGGAACGGCAGCCTTCCCGCTGCATGGTCAGACCCGGGACGACATCGTTAAAGCCGCAGACGCCGCCCTCTATGCTGCCAAACAGGCGGGAAGAAACTGTGTTCGCGCGGCCGGGCTGGCGCCGGCAACTGCCTAAACCGTACGAAGGGCTACGGTCCCTTTTTTCGCAGATAGGTGAAGTCGTACTCCACTTGCCAGCTCTTTCCGCCATCCGTGGATCCCTGACTGAATTGCCGCACTCTGTCTGGTCCGAGATTAAAAAATTGGAGATGCCGCTTCAGGCGCGTCCCGTCAGGTTGGGGAATTTCGTCGGTCCAATAATCCATGTTTCCGTCCTTTAGTCCGCCGTAGAAATGAATCATGCCCCCATTGTTATCTACCCAGAATTGTTCCCAGCGCTTCCGGTCCGGGTTGTAAACGTTGTAGCTCTTTCCGGCATACCCGGTAGTCAAACTTGTCCAATTTTCCCAGATGACGCAGTCTGCCAGTTCTCTTGCAATGTGACTGGAACCTCGAGGCACGCTGTCCGCCGTAGCCACCACGTCCCAGTCGCCAACCCAAAAGTCGAATTGACGATTTTCTGCACTGTAGAAACACGGCTTCTGGTTACGTTTAACCTGCTCGAGCAATGCGGGGAAACGCGCATCGCTCCGTAACGGTTGCAAGTTGGTATCGGTAAGCATTTTGTCGGGGTCATTGAATCCTTGCTTCACGGCCTCGGATAATTCCTGAATGGCCTTCTCCAACTCGCCCATTGAGGCATATACACTTGCGCGACTGAAGCCAACCATGAAAGATGGCGTTCCGGCCGCTTGGGACTTTGCAAGTGCTTCCAGGGCAGCCTGATGTTTACCTGTGGCTTCAAGAGAGACGCCCAGGCGATACCAATAAATGCCGCTTTTCGGATGTGAGTTTGCGAGCTGCTCGTAAAGTCTTGTCGCCTTTGCCCAGTCTTTCGCCTGATATACGGACTCTGCTGCTGCCACATCCCCGCGTTGATCTTCCCCAGAACTTGGGACCGCCACGGCAGACAATGCCACGCAGAGCAGCAACAGACTAGACCTGAGCATCAGCATGATTTCTTCGCTCCCCTAGGAGATGAAAGCTCTCGGGTACCTTAGAGCGAGAATGCTGATGAAAGTGGCAAGGGTGGGATGACTGCTGAGGAAAGCGGTATCAGGTGTGGTCTGCGAGCGCCGAGACATATCGCCTTCGTGTCATTGCGAAGGCGATGGGAGCGTGCCTTAGAGGTTAGATTTCCTCCCATTCCTGTTGCAGCTGATGCAGCTGCTCTTCAATGGATTTCCGAATCTCGTCTGGATTCACCTGCCGCCGGATTTCTTCGGCCATGTGTTTTGCATTCTGTTGCATTTTCTCCAGTTGTGGCCGAATGTGCTCCAGTTCGGCATTCAAACCGTGGAGGTCCACGCTGGCGCTGACCTCCAATGGGTCAAAGCGCAACCCCGAATTTTTACCAGCTTTGCGAGGCGCGGCAAACGAGAGTGTCTGCTGTTTACGTTCGCGCACAATTGAGATAGCAACCGTCTTGCTTCCGTTGGCTCGCAAAGCCCGTCGCCAGTCATTGCTGTCAGCGATTGGCTGGCCTCCCACCTTGATCACAACATCCCCTGCACGAAACCCAGCCCGCTCCGCTGCGCTGCCCTTCTCAACCGAGCGCACCAGCACTCCCTGCCCGTTCTTTACACCAAAATACTCACCCAATTGGGGGGTCAAATTCTCCACCATCAGGCCCCCGCGAACGGACGAATGCACCACCACATCGAATGACGGAACGTCCATCTCCGGCATCATCTCAATACGCGGCATTGCCGGCATCGCCGGCATGGCTGGCATGGCAGGCATAGCAGGCATGGCCGGAAAGTGATTCATTCCCCACTCCCCTGAAGCGGGCCCCGAAGGAAAGCTCTGCGGGCGTTTTCCTAGTTCAACCTTCACAGTCACGGGCTGGCCGTCTCGACTGATGCCCAAGATCGCCGTCCGCCCTGGGGGTACTTCCCGGATCATCCGCCGAAATTGCGCCACGCTCTCCACCGGTGAGTTGTTGATGCTCAGAATTACGTCGTGCTCTTTCAGGCCGAACTTGCCTGCGGGAGCGTCCTGGTCCACCATGGTGACTTCCACGCCGCGCTCTTCCTTCAACTTCAATTCGGCCAAACGATCCGAACTGACGTCGCGAGTGTCCACCCCGAGATAGGAAACGGCTTGCTCTTCTCCAAACGTGCCGGGGCCGGGAGCAACTCTTGCCGGTGGTTCTGCCAAGCCGGACTGAACTCCCGTCAGCACCAATATCATCAGAACTATCAACTGTGCTTTGCGCATATTCGACTCCTGCCCGCTTGGTGCGCGCTCAGCTAGCGGCCGGCACGCAAGAGCGAGATATCACCTGAATTGGTTTCGACCTTGAGCACTGGCCCCCCGCCGTTCAGACTGCCATCCGCCATGACCCGCTTGGGTCCATATTCTTCGCCTTCTATGGTCACCTTAAACTGCGGAAAATCCGAACGAATATTGTGGCCGCTTGCCATTTCGATAGCCGCGTGCAAAGTAAGTGCGATTTCCGGCAATAAATAAACCGTAATATCGCCGGAGGGTGTCTCTAGTGACGACTCGGTGAAATTTCCACGGCTGGCGATAAACTCCGCGATGATCGCGCCCCCGCCAGTTTCGACACGCGCTCCGCTTCCCAGCTTGAAAAGCTCGATGCTGCCACCACCGCTTTCCGCTTTCACCGCTCTCTTGGCGCCGGCCACGCGAATACTGCCGCCACCCGTCTCTAATTCCGCTGGACCGTCAATTTGTCCCAGTTCAATGCTCCCACCCCCGGTCGAGGCCTTCACTTTTCCCAGGCAGCGTCTCACCGCAATGCTGCCACCGCCGGTCTCCAGTAATGCGCCTTGCATTCCGTCCCCGACCTCTACGCTGCCGCCGCCAGTTTGCGCCTCAATCTTGCCTTTGACCGAGCCTATATGAATGCTCCCACCGCCGGTCTCCAATTTGAGGTCTGCGCCCGCCGCGTCCACAGCAATGCTGCCTCCGCCGGTTTCACCTGTGATGTTCCCGGCGATTTGCTCCAGCTTCATGCTTCCTCCGCCGGTGGAAGCGTCCACCCGGCCAGCGATGCTAGCCACAACCATACTTCCACCCTGGGTCTCCAGCTTCGCCCAATCCAGATTGCGAGGAACATCCAAAGAAAAATCAACTGATAGCCGGTGGACTCCGCCTTCGGGCGCTTCACCCTCGATCGAGGCAGTATCGCCCTCCGTACCGACAGAAACTTTAAATGTCTCGAACCGCCGCCGCGCGGCTTGCTCTGACGATGCATTGATGCGTTTACGGATCACGTAATTGATACTGTTTTGGTTGCCGCCCTGGACCCGAACCGCGCCTGCATCTGTGCTGAGGCGCAGATTACGAACCGCAGGAAGCGAGCCCGTAATCTCTTCTACCCAGCTGTCGCCCTGGCGGAAAACCCGCGACTGCTGCGCTACTGCGGGCAAGGCTGCAAGCGCCACAAAAATCACGAATTTGGCCAACGCTCTTCTCACCGCTTAATCAACCTCAGGTAATTCAGCCAGCACCGAACGCGACTGCTGGCGGATGTACTGATTCTTATCTTGCCGCGCCAGCCGGACGAGAGCGGCGCGTACGCTGCTATCAACCCGCACCGGCTCCAGGAAGTGAATAGCTTGCGCCCGCACTCCCAGATTGCCATCATTCAGCAGCGCTTCCAGTACCACATTGCGCACCCGCGTATCGCCCTTTACGTATGGGCCCAACGCTCCAAGCGCCTTCAGCCGGCAACCCGGGTTTGTATCGTAGCGGAGCGCATATATGAGGGTCTCGCGGGATTGCGGATCCTGCGGATTTTGCGCCAGCAAGTCCACGGAATCCAAGCGCACGCCGGAGTTGTAATTGTTGCGCGCGGCGTAGAGCAATAGCTGCTGGATCCGCGAATCATTCAGCGACCCTTGCGCCGATTGTGTAGTCACCGTGTCATACTTGATGTCAATCTTGTTGCTGCCCGGCCTTTGAGTGATGTCGCGAATGCCCGCGATTGAAGATTCCACAGGTTGTTGCTGGTTGGTGGTAACGGCAGAGTTGTTGGGACGGACACCAGAAACCATCTTGTACGTGGCGCCGATTCCTGCCGCAAACCCCACGATGAAAATAACGCTGGCCAGTGCTGGTGAAAATCGTCCAGGCGTGAACCAACTGGAGAGATCAAAGGTCCAGCGATGCAGCCAGCCGGGACGCTCAACCGTCTCTAACGCTTCCTGAAGACGCATTCGGGAGGCGGCCAGCATATTGGGGCTCGGTTCCTGCACCGGCAGGACTGAAAGTCCTTGCTTAAAGCTTCCCGCGGCGTCCAGCTCAGCAGCGCAACCTGCGCAGCGGCGAACATGCTGCTCCAGCTCGAAACGCGCGTCGTCCAGAAGCTCATCGTAGATGTACAAAACAATATTGTTCTTTACCCATTCGCACTTCATCGCTTGCCTCCCCTTCCCGGGGCCCTATTCAACGTATGTCCGCCAAAACCACTCGCAGCTTCTGGGTGGCGCGGAACAGCGTGTTCTTTGCCGTTTCCTCGGTGGTATTCAGGATCTCTCCCACGGTCCTCAACTTCATTCCGTGATAGTGCTTCAACTCAAACACCATGCGCTCGCGCGGTGTCAGCTTCTCCAGTGCCTGCGTGATTCGGCCGCCCACTTCACGCCTCATCAGATCACGCTCCGGGTTGCTGACCGCACGTCCGTCAGGCACTTGGTCCAGCACATCGTACTGCTCGCCGCTGGCGTCAGTGGCCACAGGTGGATCTTCTTTGCGCACCTGCCGCTTGCGCAGGTGGTCAAGACACAGGTTCGTGACGATGCGGTAAATCCAAGTGTAGAAAGAGCACTCAAACCGGAAGCTGCCCACGTTTCTGTAGGCCTTCAAAAACGCGTCCTGGTAAATATCCTGGGCGTCGGCTTCGGAGCCGGTCAGGTGCAGCGCCAGCCGGAGCACAGCATGGTCGTAGTGGCGCACCAACTCTTCGAAGGCGGCGTGGTTGCCACGCTGGGCCTCACGGACTAAGACGGTGTCGTCGACGCGGCTGAAACTCTGTCCCATGCTCCCCCGAGCCGAGGGGTTTTCGGATACGCCGCCCTGTTCCTGCCCACTGCGGGGGTAGGAACCTTCGCCAACCGTCCACGGAACTGCCAGAGCATCGGCCGGCATAGTTACCTCTGGACCTGTTTCCGGCACAGCTTGCTTTAAAGCTTTTGTGCCGGTTTGCATAGACTTGGACGGGTCAGTAGGCATTCCGTGAGCAGAATTATAGGGCTTTACCGCCATAGGCGAGGGCCAATGGGGGGATGGACGCGGGCGAGAGTGCCCGCCTCCATTTTGCGGAATTACTCGGGAGTCGCTTCCTTTTCCACGACAACTTTTAAGTGAGCCGTAACCTCTTTGTGGAGCTTCACCGGGATGGAAAACTCCCCTATCGCTTTAAGCGGCTCATGAAGCTGGATTTTGCGGCGATCCAGGTTGAAGCCCCGCTTTTCAAGCTCGGCAGCAATGTCGGCCGAGGTCACGGAGCCGAACAACTGCTCGTGTTCACCCGAGCGGCGGCGGAAGGTTACGCTGAGATCGTCAAACTGCTTGGAGAGAGCTTCCGCCTCTCCTTTCTCGCGCGCTGACCGGCGCAGCGCGGCCGCCTTCATCTGTTCGATCACTGCCTTATTGGCGGTGCTTGCCTCGATAGCTAATTTTCTGGGCAGGAGGTAGTTCCGTCCGTAGCCTTCGGCTACCTTCACCACGTCACCACGTGAGCCCAGCTTCCCTACATCTTCCTTGAGAATAACTTCCATATTGAATGACTCCATTTCGAATCTATAGCTCCACTTACCGAGCTGCTTGCACCGAATTCCTCTAGGTGCGGCCAAACGGCAGCAGGGCGATGTTGCGGGCCTGCTTGATGGCGACCGACAGCCGGCGCTGGTGCGGCGTGCACACTCCCGTCAAGCGGCGCGGCACAATTTTCCCGCTCTCTGCCACAAACTGGGAGAGAAGGCGATAGTCTTTGTAGTCAATAGACTGGATCTTCTCCACGCAGAATTTGCAGACCTTCTTCCGGCGAAAATACTTTCGACCGCCCTCGCGACCTCCCCCGCCGCCGGGGCGCCGTTCTGAGCGTGGCCCGCCATGTCCACTGGGACCACTGGATGTCGGCACTGGAGCCGGAGGCGCAGAGGTGGATGCGCCATCTGCCGCACCCTGTGTTCTAATTTCTTCAGCCATAATTCTCCTTCACAATTGTCGGTGGTGCGCATCGCGCTGCCTTCTATGCAGTGACTTCGGCGGGCTCGCCGCCGGTCTCCGCCGGCGGGGGAGCTTTAGCCGCACGTTTAGCTTTGATTTTGGCCAGTCGTGCCTGTTCCTGGTCCACTCTCACGGTGAGGAATTTGATCACCGGCTCAGTCACCCGCAGGCGCCGTTCCAGTTCGTGAATCGCTGGCCCTCCGCCCTCAACCGTCAGCAAGATATAGTTGCCATCCTGAAAGCGGCCGACCATGTAAGCCAGGCGTCGCTTGCCCATACGCTCCACGTGGTTCATCTTCCCGCCCGATGCCGCGACCTGGCTTTCCAGGTTTGAAATCAGACGGTCAACTTCTTCTTCCGCCATATCAGGCCGGATAATAAACATCACTTCGTAAATGCGATCCATTGACGTTTTCTCCAAATCTCTAATCTTCGGCCGACTCGTCTTTGCGGTTGAAGCGATTCATGGCCGCTGCCGCGCCTTCTTTCAGGACCACTTCCACCGCGTCCGCGGCGGTATCCAATAACTTGTCCACCGCTGCCAACTGTGACTTACGAAACTGCGATAACACGTAGCGCGCTCCGTCGGGCACCTTGCGCTCGGGTGCAACGCCCAGCCGCAGCCGTAAGAACTCCTGCGTACCCAACGCCCCGATGATTGACTCCACCCCCTGGTGGCCGGCTGAACTGCCCCGCTGCCGGATGCGAATAGCGCCAAACGGCAGATCCAGTTCATCCCAAATCACAATCAGGTCGCGCTCGCTCTGAAGCTCATATTCGGCAATCAGCTCCCGGACCGCCAAGCCACTCAGGTTCATGTAAGTTTCTGGCTTGGCCAACAGCACCGTTTCCGGTCCAATTACAACTTTGCCAGTGAGCGCCCGACAGTGGCGATTGTTCACCTGCACCTGGTAGCGCTCGGCGATACGGTCCACCGCCAAAAAACCCAGGTTGTGCGGCGTGAACTGGTACTCGATGCCCGGATTGCCGAGCCCGACGATCAGCTTCACGCCCTAGCCACCAGCTTGCGTCATTTCTTTTCTTTCTTCTCGGCCTTTTCCGGCTTCTTTTCAGCCTTCTCCGTCGCCCCTTCGGCGGCAACGTCTTCCTCAGTCTCCTGCTTGCCCTTCTTGATAACTTCAGGTTCGGCAGGCGCCGCGGCAGCCTCTGCAGCCACCGCTTCCGGAGTCGGAGCCACTTCCTCCTTCACCGTGATGACGTGCGCCACCGGCTGGTTGGGATCTGTAAGAAACTTCAGCTTTTCATTGTGCGGAAGATCGGCCACACGAATAACCTTGCCGAAAACCAACTCGGTGACATCGGCTTCGATGGAGCTGGGGATGTCTTGAGGCAAACACTCAATTTCCACTTCGCGCAGCACTTGTTCCAGAATGCCGCCCTGCTGCTTCACGCCCGCGGCTTCGCCGCGAAGCACGATCGGCACATTCACATGGAGCTTCTCATCCATGGCAATGCGCTTCAGGTCAACGTGCAGCAGGCTGCCTTTGATGGGCTCATACTGCCAATCAACAATCATCGCCTTGGTGCGCTCGCCGTCCAGCGCCAGTTCAAAAATCGTGTTGTGCCCAGAGGCCGAATGAAGGATGCGCGAAACCTGCTTGGGATCCACGCTCACGGTCATGGGATCGCGTTTCGCGCCATAGACCACGCCAGGCACCTGGCCGCTTTTGCGCAGCCGACGGGCCACGTTCTTGCCGCTGGACTCGCGGGGTTTTGCTTCCAGAATGTCGTTTGCTGCTGCCATAATTTTTGTTCCTGCCTATACGAATAATTTGCTGACCGAAGTTTCTTCGTGAATCGACTGTATCGCTCGCGCAATCAATCCTGCGATTGAGCGCACTTTGATCTTTGGTTGGTTACGGGCAGCTTCGCTCAGCGGAATGGTGTTAGTCACCACTACCTCTTCGATGGGCGAATCAGCCAGGTTCTCCAATGCCGGGCCGGAGAGCACGGGGTGCGAAGCACAGGCATAGACTCGCGTCGCGCCACTCTCGATTAGCGCCCGGGCCGTTTTCACCAATGTCCCGGCTGTGTCAATCAAATCGTCAATGAGCAAGCAGCTGCGGCCCTGCACATCACCGATCACGTGCATCACTTCCGTGACATCCATTTCGACTCGCCGTTTATCCACGATGGCCAAAGGTACGTCCATCTTCTTCGCGAAGAACCGGGCCCTCTCTACACCGCCGGCGTCAGGAGACACCACGGTGAGGTTGGGCAGATTCATCTTCTTGAAGTAATCCACCAGCACCGGCGAAGCGAACAGGTGGTCCACCGGAATATTGAAAAATCCCTGGATCTGCGGAGCGTGCAGGTCCACCACTAAGGCGCGATCGGCTCCAGCGGTGGTCAACAGATCAGCCACTAGCTTGGCGGAGATTGGCACCCGCGGTTTGTCCTTGCGGTCCTGCCGGGCGTAGCCGAAGTATGGGATCACGGCTGTGATGCGTCGCGCCGAAGCGCGTTTGAGCGCGTCAATCATCAGCAGCAGTTCCATCAAATGCATATCCACCGGATCGCAGGTCGGCTGCATCAGAAAAACGTCCGCGCCACGGACGTTCTCCTGAATCTGCACATATGCTTCTCCGTCTTTGAAACGAGTGACCAAAGCCGCGCCTCGCGAGAGTCCAAGGAAGGCGCACACTTCGTCGCACAAGCTGATATTCGCCGTTCCGCAAAAGACTTTAAACTTGTCGTCCACACGACCCCGTTGGGGCTTGCGCTCAGTTTTGCTATCTGTCGTTTGCTGCGGTTTTTTCTCCGCTGCGGGTGCCAGAATAGTGGCCATGGCTTGTCTCGTCTCCGGAGTCAAGTTGCGCTGCAGGTCCCAGTTTTTACGCGGCACTGGCATTTATTCAATTCATTTCTGGCTGGGCGGCTAGGATTCGAACCTAGACAAAGTGCTCCAAAGGCACTTGACCTACCATTAGTCGACCGCCCAACTCTGCCGTCGAACCTACCGCCTCAATTACAAATTACAAGTCAGGAAATTACAAATGCTTCCAATATTCACGGCGCGTAACCGTCCTTGTCGCCTCGGCTAATGTGCCCTCTGCCGCCAACCTTCTGGCTGCTCGCACTGCCGCCGGCCGCGAGCCGAATAATCCATATACAGCAGAGCCAGATCCGGAGAGCGACGCGTAGTTCGCGCCTTCCCTCTGCAAGGTCCGCTTCAGTTCTCGTAATTCGGGATGCTGCGGAAACACGACTTGTTCGAAGTCGTTTGCGATCCCGGTACGGACGAGTTCGAGAAGCGGATTCTCGGCTCGGCCCCCGTCAAAATCCACAGGGACACCGGAGGACGATCTCCCGGTCAAACCTAACCGCCGGGGTAAATAGCCGTTCAGCCACAATAGAGCCGCAGAACTGAACCAATTGATTCTATCGGAGGCTTCCCCAGCGGTCAATTTCCGTTGTCTCTGCGTGCGGTCCCAGTCCGCAAAGGCTTTGGGAGTCGAAATTCCGATGCGCGGTGTGGCGATTACACACTGAAATGACGGGCCATCATCGAGGGGATACACCTCTTCACCTCGGCTGACCCCGAGCACGGTACCGCCAATCAAAAACAGCGGCAGGTCAGAGCCAATCTCGGCGGCGATTCGCATCCGTTCGGGCAATGGCAGCTCGCGCTTCAGTTCATGCTGTAGCGCCTGCATTGTAGCCACCGCATTCGAAGAGGCGCCGCCCAGTCCGCCCTGTACCGGCAAACGCTTTTCGATCTCAATGGTGACTCGTCGCTTGATTCCCAGGGCCGCCAGCAAACGTTCTGCCGCTTGATAGCAGGTGTTGGAATCGTCTTGCGGAACTCCTGCAACTTCGCAGCGAATTCTGATTCCGCTGCCGCGTTCAACTTGCACGCGGACGCGGTCGTGCAGCCCGACCGTTTGGTAGATCGTGCGCAGCTCGTGATAGCCGTCCTTCCGCCGCACTCCAATGCATAGACCCAGATTGATTTTGCCAAATGAGCGGACGGTGGTCGGCATGGAGCAGAGATTCTACTCTGCTCGACTCAACAGCAGCTTAATAACAGGAAACTTGCACTCACTCTATAGATTGTTTAGAAGAGCGAGCTTTGGCGTCGGCTCGGGGTAATGCCGAAGTGATCGTAGGCCAGGCGAGTGGCAGTACGTCCGCGCGGGGTGCGATTCAGAAACCCGATTTGAATTAGGAACGGTTCGTAAATTTCCTCGATTGCGTCGGGCTCCTCGGCCAGTGCGGCGGCCAAAGTATTCACGCCGACCGGACCGCCCTGGTACTTCTCAATGATCGTTAGCAGCAGCTTGCGGTCAATTTCGTCGAAGCCATGCTTGTCCACTTCCAGCATGTGCAACGCCGCTTGTGCGGTTGCCAAGTCTATGCGGCCGGCTCCACGAACCTGGGCGTAATCACGCACCCGCCGCAATAGGCGATTGGCAATGCGCGGCGTGCCCCGGGCGCGGCTCGCTATTTCCAGGGCGCCGGCGTGGTCAATCTCTACACCCAAAATCTCTGCCGAGCGTTTCACGATCACGATCAGTTCCTGATCGGCATAAAATTCCAGCCGCAGTACAATTCCAAAACGCGAGCGCAATGGCGATGACAACAACCCGGCGCGCGTCGTCGCTCCCACGAAGGTGAACGGCTTCACCTCCATGGTGTGGGTCCGCGCGGCCGGCCCTTGGCCGATGATGATGTCCAGCTTGTAATCTTCGAGCGCGGAGTAGAGCAGTTCTTCCAATTGGGGCTGCAGGCGGTGAACTTCGTCAATAAACAGCACCTGTTTTTCACGCAGGTTTGTGAGGACCGCGGTCAGGTCGCCTTTGATCTGCAGCGCCGGCCCGGATGTCTGCTGGAATTGCGCGCCCAATTCGTTCGCAATGATGCTTGCTAGTGTCGTTTTTCCCAATCCGGGAGGACCGTAGAGCAGCACATGATCGAGGGCCTCACCCCGGGAACGGGCTGCCTCAATGGCGACCGCGAGGTTTTCCTTCACCTTGGGCTGTCCGATGAATTCCTGCAGACGGCGCGGACGAAGTTTCAGTTCAAAGGAGGCGTCGTCTTCTACCGGCACCGCGGAGACCAGCCGCTGCCTTACTTCAGGATTGCTTGCTGTAAGGGACACTCTGGCCGGATAGTAAGACGAAAATCAGGCGAAGGCAATGCTATAGAAGCTCCATTTACAGCACTCCTTATCTGGGGAGACCGCTTTTGCGCCCCCGTCCTACGGAAAGGCGCGTTCTCCACAGGTTATCCACACAGATTCGCCTTTTATTCGCTTTTGGATTAGCCTTTTAGCGGCGAACATTTGCTCCCATGGCGAATCCCGGCGACTTTGCCTACACCGTCAAGCAACAGGCGGACATCGTCCGCGTTGTTGGCGAGTACGTGAAGCTACGAAAGGCGGGAGCGCAGAATTATTCCGGGCTGTGCCCATTTCACCAGGAGAAAACGCCCTCTTTCTCGGTGCACGCCACGCGGCAGTTTTACCACTGTTTCGGATGTGGCGTTTCCGGTGACGTCTTCAGCTTCGTCCAAAGGCTCGAGAACATTACTTTCCCTGAAGCGGTTCGCGCCGTGGCGCAAAAAGTCGGAGTGCCGCTTCCCAAAGTCTCTTACAGCAGCCCGGCAGAGGCGCAGGAAGCCAAGATGCGTACTGCGCTGTTGCAGGTGCACGAGTTGGCAACGGCATTCTTCCAGGAGCAGCTACAACGTTCCGAGGCCGCCCACGCTCGTGAATACCTCACCGGGCGCGGCCTAAGCGAAGAGATCATCAACAGCTTTCACATCGGCTACGCGCCCGAGTCCGGTTTCCTGCTCCGCGATAAGCTGCGAGGCCAGTTTGACGAAGAAATACTGAAAGCGTCGGGGCTGTTCTCCTGGAAGGAGGGCGAACCGCTGCCTGCCGGCCGCGAAGCGGCACCCAAAGCACAACCCAACCGAGCCGCGCTCTATTCGAAGTTTCGCAACCGGATCATGTTTCCCATCGCCAATGAGGCAGGGCGGGTGATTGCGTTCACCGGCCGGACTCTCGCGGCGGACGAAAAGGCCGGCCCCAAGTACCTCAACTCGCCGGAAACTGCGATCTACTCGAAATCCCGTGTGCTGTTCAACCTGGATCATGCGAAGGAAGCTATCCGCAAGCTCGACTATGCCATCCTGGTGGAAGGCCAGATGGATTGCATTTCCGTCTATGCCGCGGGCTTTCACAATGTGATTGCCAGCTCGGGCACCGCGTTCACCGAGCTACAGGCCAAGCTGCTGGCGCGTTTCAGCAAAAATGCGGTGGTGAACTTCGACCCTGACACCGCCGGCGCCGCAGCGACGGAGCGCACGCTTGCGCTGTTGGTGGCTGAGGAATTCCAGGTGAAAGTGTTGAGCCTGGAGCGCGGCTTCGATCCTGATCTGTTCATCCGCCAGAAGGGAAAGAATGCCTATGAAGAGGCGCTGCGACATTCCCAAAAGTATTTTGATTATCTGATTGAGCGCGCGCAGACGTTGCACCCGCCCCGTAGCCCGGAAGCCAAGGTGAAAGCGGTGAATTTCCTCTTGCCTCACGTGCAGCGGGTGCCAAGCCGAATCGTGCGCGATGAAATTGCGCGGGAAATTGCCCAGAAACTGGCAATCGATTCCGCCGTGCTTCGCCAGGAGCTTCGTCACGCCGCCGGCAATCGGGCTGCAGCTTCCTTGAAGGCGCCACCCCAAAACCAGATCACCGAAGCAGAGCGGATATTGATCCGGGCCTTGGCCTCGGCGGGACGCGTTCACTCCGGCATTGACCTGCACGTCTCCGCCCGCGACGGCGCGGAAGAGGAATTCGATCCCGCGCGTCAGGCACGCTTCGCATGTGGCAGCGAACAGCTGCACGAAGGGCTAGCAGCGGAATCGCTGCTGCAAGCGCTATTAGCTGCCGATATGGAGATAGCAGATCCTATGTCGCTGCCGCTTTCTGATTCCGATCGCCGGCTCCTGGCCGCCACCCTGATGAGCGACGAGGAGGAGTTGACCCCGGAACTGGTGGAGGGAGCCCTCGAGGCGATGCGCCGGCGACATCTGCAGCGGCGCCAACGCCAGGTTCAAGGGCAGATAGCAGAAGCTGAACGCCGGCAGGATGGCAATGAACTCGGCCGCTTGGTCCGGGAGAAGCTAGCCTTGGATCGGGCCCTGGCTGCTGGTTCCTCGCCGCCTGGTGGCCAAACTGACGTGTGTACGTCTGATCAGTAAACGCAGGCAGTAAGTACATGGCCGGAGGTTGCTGAAATTTGCTTCGGAGGCCAGAAACCAGATCAGCGGGTGAGTCATCTAACTAATTGAAGTTTATTGACTTCCCCCAGAGAAAATAACGGGATAGGCGGTTTGGGATTGTTGGCTCCTGCCGGTCGTGCTAAAATTTGAGGGTTTTGGCCGGCGTGCAATCCTTGACACTAAAATCCCACCTTTGTTGGAAGTAGCGCCACCCGTCCTTAAGGACGCCGAGAAGGGGTATGCCGTTTGGCTCTTGAAGACAAGTTCGACGATATTAAAAAGCTGATTGATGCAGGCAAAGAAAAGGGTTACCTCACTTACAGTGAGGTCAACGACCTCATTCCTCACGATGTCCATTCGCCTGAGGACCTTGATGACCTGCTGACCACCATCGGCACCCAGGGTATTGACGTCCTGGAGGGCCCTGCAAAACTGCCTTCTGGCGGTTTGGAAAAGCCGGAGGACCTGGAGGCTGGTGAGGACGTTGAACTCGACCTCACCCCGGGCGCTCTCGAAAAAACCAACGACCCCGTCCGCATGTACTTGCGCGAGATGGGGACGGTTCCGCTGCTCACTCGCGAGGGCGAGGTTGAAATCGCCAAGCGCATTGAGCGTGGACAGAACCGGGTGTTGAAGGCTCTTTCCCGCTCTCCCATCGTTATCCGAGAAATTCTTGGCCTGGGCGAAGACCTCCGCCGTGGCGTGCGCTCGATCAAGGAAATCGTCACCTTCGATGAAGAGGAAATTACCGACGAGGTATTGCAGAACCGGCTGAAGGACATGATTGGCCGCATTGATGAAGTGGCCAAGCACTACAAGAAAGTCAACCAGCTGGCGGAAAAGCTGCAGGACATTTCCAACAAGAAGCGCCCTCGCGACTATCGGCGCTGCCGATGGAATCTGGCGCGCGAAATGGTGCGCATGTCTTTGGCCATGCGCAACCTGGGCGTCACCAACCAGGAACGCAAGCGGCTCATAGACCGGGTCAACAAGACCGTCGAATCGCTGCGCATGCTCGATCGCCAGGTGCAGAACCTGGAAAGAAAGGCCGAGGCCACTCGCAGCGATGAGCAGAAAAAGGAATATCGCCGCCAGGCCCGGCAGCTCCGGTCAGACCTGGAAAAATTAGAAGTCGAAGCGGGTGCCAGTTTCCAGGAGCTCAAGCGCACACAGCGCGAGATCATCCAGGGCGACATAGACGCCGAGGCAGCCAAGCGCGAGCTGATCGAAGCTAACCTCCGGCTGGTGGTTTCAATCGCCAAGAAGTACACCAACCGCGGCCTGCAGTTCCTTGACCTCATTCAGGAAGGCAATATCGGCCTGATGAAGGCAGTGGACAAATTCGAATACCGCCGCGGATACAAATTCTCGACCTACGCAACGTGGTGGATCCGGCAGGCCATTACCCGCGCCATTGCGGACCAGGCACGCACCATCCGTATTCCGGTGCACATGATCGAGACCATCAACAAGCTGATCCGCACCTCACGTCAGCTGGTGCAGGAGCTTGGCCGCGAACCGACGTCCGAAGAAATCGCCAAGCGGATGGATATTCCGGTCGCCAAGGTCCGCAAAGTCTTGAAAATCGCACAGGAACCGATCTCCTTGGAGACGCCGATTGGCGAAGAAGAAGATTCCCATCTGGGCGACTTCATCGAAGACCGCGCCGTAGTCTCACCCTCTGATGCGGTGATCAACGTCAACCTCAAAGAGCAGACCGCACAGGTACTCCGCACGTTGACGGCTCGCGAAGAGAAGGTCATCAAAATGCGCTTCGGCCTGGAAGACGGCAGCGAGCACACGCTGGAGGAAGTCGGACAGTCGTTTGCGGTGACTCGCGAGCGCATCCGGCAAATCGAGGCAAAAGCGCTGAGGAAGCTGCGGCATCCATCGCGTTCCCGCAAGTTGCGGGCGTTCATGGATGGAGTGCGGGACTAAGTTTTAACCTAGCTAAAAGCCAGAACTGATGCCCCACTGGCCGACTTTGGGTCCTGTTTACCCGATTCTCTAATTATCCGATTGCTTAAAAACAAATATGGCCCGGGCCAGCCACCCGGGCCATATTGTTTTGGTGGATGTCCTTCGCAGCTTCAGCGGGGCCGTCACCGCGCCGATTGCTTGCTTAAAATTTGCCGGCTTTCTCCTGATTGCGTGAGCGATCAGGAGCCACGTCCTTCTACCGGTGCGCGCGAGCGCAAGGCACAAAGTCTGTCTGCGGGGTACCAGCCCACAGGTCCGATGAACCCACGGTTCAGTCCTGGTGAAACAGGACTTTTCAGGAGCCGCAACGCCCGGGTCCATCGAGTGGACCCTCCGGCAATTTCAACCCTCGAGAACTGCCGGGAACCGTTGACCCATCTGCGACGCGCCAGCAAACTCTAGGACATCTCACGTCTGCATTGCTGGCACTTTGCCCGAGCCCCGACTCACAGGCAATAACAAAGCGCGGCTGCTTTGTGCAGAAGCTGTGCGATTTTCTGATTTGTTGTGGAAGACAGCGGAAAACTGGGGCGGAGTTCCCGGAGAACTTTTAACCACAGAGGGCACAGAGGGTCACAGAGAATTTCGGCGTGGGGTCGGCGTAAGAAGCGCGCGCCTCTCGGCCAGGCTTCGCTTATTTAGTCAGACTTCCTCTGTGAGCTCTGTGTCCTCTGTGGTTAAAAGCTTTTAACTCTTGACTTCGCTTTTTGTTCGCCCGATAATTTTACGGAGGAGACGGGCGCGAAAAATCGAGATGCGTTTTTTCGATTTCAATCCGCGATTTCCGAAACTCACACGAGATTCACAGATGACGAAACTGAACTTGCGCGCTACATTCTCGACACACTTTCAAGAAAAACAATCTATCCCCACTGATGGCAACCACTGAATACAGTATCGAGAGCAGTCTTCCAGCGAGCGTGGACGCGGAGCGCTCAATTCTAGGCGCCATACTGCTCGACAATTTCGCATACAACCAGGCGGCGGAATCGTTGCGGGCCGACGATTTTGCGCTCGACGCGCATCGCCGCATTTATACGCGCATGGTGGACCTGGCCGAATCCTCGCGGCCCATAGACATCATCACTCTGAGCGAAGAACTGGCGCGCCGCCGCGAAGTAGAAGCGGTAGGAGGTGTCGCTTATCTCACCTCGCTCACCGATGGATTGCCACGCCGCCCAAACATTGAGCAATACGTCAGGATCGTGCGCGACAAGGCGCTTCTTCGGGGCCTGATTCACGCCGCCAATAGCGCAATTGCTCGTGCAGCAGAGCAAGCTGATCCGGCAGAAGAAATTCTGGACGCGGCTGAGTCCGCAATTTTCCAGCTATCGGAAAGCCGTATTGGACGTGGCTTCCTCGACATTAAGGAGATCGTCAAAGAGTCCTTCGGTTCTTTGGATGCGCTGTATGAGCGCGGGCAGCGCATCACCGGCCTCGAAACGCACTACTCGGATCTCGACAATATGACCAGTGGCTTCCAGCCCTCAGATTTGATCATCATCGCGGCGCGGCCTTCCATGGGCAAAACCGCGTTCGCTATGAACATCGCCGAGAATGCGGCGGTGATGGACAGCAAAGTGGTCGCCATTTTCTCGCTGGAAATGTCTCGCGAAGCGTTACTCTTGCGACTTTTGTGTTCGCACGCACGTGTGGACTCGCACAAGATGCGCACCGGGTTCCTGGGCCGCGAGGACTACAACAAGCTGGTGTCGGCACTGGGGGCGCTCAGCGAGTCGCCAATATTCATCGACGACACTCCCGGTATCTCGCTTTCCGAAATGCGGGCTAAAGCGCGGCGCCTGCAACAGTCTCAAGGAAGGCTCGACCTGATTGTCGTGGACTATCTGCAGCTCATGTCTGCAAGCGGAAGCGGCGGACGAAGATTCGAAAATCGTACTCAGGAAGTTTCTGCGATTTCCCGCGGATTGAAAGGTCTGGCCAAAGAAATGCGCGTCCCTGTGGTGGCGCTTTCACAGTTGAGCCGCGCTCCTGAGAGTCACGGCGCCGACCATCGTCCCCAGCTTTCTCATTTGCGCGAATCGGGTTCGATCGAACAGGACGCGGATCTGGTCGCTTTTATCTTTCGGGAAGAAGTCTATAAGCCCGACGATCCCGATCTCGACGGCGTAGCCGAACTCATCATTGCCAAGCAACGCAATGGCCCCACCGGTAAGGTCGATTTGGCCTTTATTAAACGGTCCACTCGGTTTGAGTCTCGGGCAACGGAGTAATGCTCGCCAGTAGCGTCTTGACGAACGTCGTCCCCAGACATCGGCGCTATCACAAGTGCTAATCGAACCTAGTCAAGACTTTGCGTCCCTTGGTGGTCCTTTGTGGTAAGGCTATCTGGTTATCAGGATTTCCAAAGAATTGTGGAAAAGCTTGTGGAATTGGTGGCGACGGCCCAACCAGAGTTCCTGAATTCATGCACTTACACTGACTGCAACTCTCTTGTTGCAGCTTTAAGTTGTATAGAAGCAATATCTTAGCCGGAACTGTAGGAGTTGCCGGACCGATCGTTCGCCTGCCCGTATTTTTGTGCAACGGTAAAGTTTTGCACATTTTCCCGTATAGGACCCTTGGCTCGGCGGTCTCTTTTCTGCCTTCATAAGTGCGCCAAAAGGAGCGAAAAACGCGACTAACTCTCGTTGACTTTTAGGACAGCCAGAAAGGCTTCCTGGGGAATATCTACTCGCCCGATCCGCTTCATCCGCTTCTTGCCTTCTTTTTGCTTTTCCAGCAGCTTGCGCTTACGGGTAATATCGCCACCGTAACATTTGGCGAGCACGTTCTTGCGAATCGCGGCCACGGATTCACGGGCGATGATCTTGCCTCCGATCGCCGCCTGGATTGCCACCTCAAACATCTGCCGTGGAATCAGCTCTTTCATTTTGGCAGCCAGGGCACGTCCCCGTTCGTAGGCGAAGTCGCGGTGCACGATTGTGGAGAGGGCATCCACCGGATCGCCAGCGACCAGGATGTCCAGCTTCACCATCGGCGACTCCCAATAGCCCGCCAGGTGATAGTCGAGTGAGGCGTACCCACGAGATACGGACTTAAGCCGGTCATAGAAGTCGAGGACGATTTCGTTGAGCGGTAATTCGTAACTCAGCATCAGCCGCGTCGCGGTCACGTACTCGAAGCCTTTCTGCTTGCCGCGTTTTTCTTCCACCAGCTTCAGGATCCCGCCCACAAATTCTTCGTTGGTAAGAATGGTGGCAAGAATTACAGGTTCCTCCACGGTCTTGATCTCGCTCTGGCCTGGCCACCGCGACGGATTGTCAACCTCGATGATTGCGCCATCCGTCAGGTGCACCTTATAGCGCACGCTGGGAGCGGTAGTAATCAGGTCGAGATTGAATTCGCGCTCCAGCCGCTCCTGGATAATATCCATGTGTAACAGACCGAGAAATCCGCAACGGAAGCCGAAGCCCAGGGCGGCTGAACTTTCCGGTTCGAAGAAGAATGACGAGTCATTCAGCCGAAGTTTCTCCAGAGCTTCCCGGAGTTGCGTGTGCTCATGCGCGTCCACCGTATATAGGCCGGCGAACACCATGGGCTTGATCTCTTGGAAGCCGGGCAGCGGTTCAATCGCGGGATGATCGTCGTCGGTGATGGTGTCGCCGATTTTGGTGTCCGCAACGTTCTTGATATTCGCAACAATGAATCCCACTTCGCCTGCTTCCAAGCTCTCTATCTCCACCGGTTTGGGCGTCAGCACGCCCAGAGTTTCGACCTGGAACACGCGTCCATTCGAAAACAAGCGGATTTTTTGCCCTTTGCGCAGCGTGCCTTGGAACACGCGGGCCAGCACCACCACCCCGCGATAAGTATCGAACCAGGAATCGAACAGCAGCGCCTGCAGCGCTGTTGCAGGCGTTCCTTTGGGCGGCGGCACACGATGAACCACCGCTTCCAACACCTCGGGCACACCCTGTCCGGTTTTAGCGCTGATCTGCAGCGAGTTGGAAGCATCCAGGCCGACGGCGCCTTCGATCATCTCTTTGGTGCGAGCGACGTCCGCGCTGGGCAGATCAATTTTGTTGATGACCGGAATGATCTCCAGCCGATGATTAATCGCCAGGTATGCGTTGGCCAAGGTTTGTGCCTCGACGCCCTGGGCGGCGTCCACCACCAGCAGCGCTCCTTCGCAGGCTGCCAGTGAACGCGAAACTTCGTAAGAAAAATCCACGTGGCCAGGTGTGTCTATAAGGTTTAGTTGATAAGTATTGCCGTCGTTGGCCTGGTACATCATGCGGACAGCATGGGCCTTGATCGTGATGCCACGCTCGCGCTCCAGATCCATTGCATCAAGCACCTGAGCCTGCATCTCTCGCGCCGAGAGCGATCCGGTAAGCTCCAGCAGACGGTCAGCCAGCGTAGATTTGCCGTGATCAATATGCGCGATGATGGCGAAATTGCGGATGAAAGCGCGATCCATTGCTGTGGGCGGGACAATTCGATTCTAGCAGGAGGGGGCAGAGATCAAGGGCTTACTGTGCCGCATGCTTACAGAACACTCGGACGCGGTACGCATCCTCATCAGATGACAATGTAAGTTGCCAGTTCTCCGGAACCGGATGGGGGCGGCTGTCGGGAAATTCGGCAATGAGCATGATTTTCGGTTTTTCCGCGGGAACCTGCATCACAATGGCGCCATCAATTAGTTCGGCGCGGCAGGTACGCTCTCCCTGAATGACGGACTCGCGCCGCAAGTGAATGAGCTTGCGATACCAATCCAGCATCTCGGCTGCTGGCTGAGACTGATCGCTGCTCACTGACAACTGCCCACTGAGAGGCCACCGCAGCTTCGAGCTCTCGAACGTAGCCGGGTCTTGCGGATCGGGGACCTTCTCCGCGGACCAGCCGAATTCCTTGAACTCATTGCGACGGCCTTCGCTCACAGCCTTCTGCAGCTGGGGGTCGCTAAAATCTGTGAAATATTGGAACGGCGCGATCTCGCCGTACTCCTGTCCCATGAACAGCAGTGGCGTGTGCGGCGCTAGCAGTAGCAGCGCGGCTGCCAGCTTGGATGCACCGCGCGGAACCAGCACATCCAGCCGCTCGCCCACGGCCCGATTTCCTACCTGATCATGATTCTGCGTACAAATCACATGGGCGAGCAGCGGGACGCTGTCAACTGGAGTACCTCGAGGACGTTTCCAGAATTGAAAGATCTCACCCTGGAAGACAAAACCCTGGTTGAGCGCGCGGACAATCTGTTCTTTGCGCCCAAAGTCCTGGTAGTAGCCCTGGCGCTCACCCGTAAGCGCCGCGTGGACAGAATGGTGAAAGTCGTCGCTCCAAACCGCATTCAGACCCAGCCCGCAGCGTGATTGTGGCAGCACGTAACGAATGTCGTTTTCATCAGTTTCACCAATCACGCAGACTTTGCGTTCGAGCTCCTGCCCTAATCGCTGCACGTTGGCCTGGATTTCGGTCAAGATGTGGGTTGGTGAATCGTCTTTGATCGTCTGCACGGCATCGAGACGCAAACCATCGAGGTGATATTCACGGATCCAGTAGAGCGCGTTTTCGACTACATAGCGCCGTACATGATCGCAATCCGGCCCGTCGTAATTGACCGCTTCTCCCCAGGGGGTTTGGTGGCGGGCCGTCAGGTATGGTCCGAGTAGCGGCAAGTAATTTCCTTCGGGTCCGAAGTGGTTGTAAACCACGTCGAGCACCACGCCCAGCCCGGCCGCGTGAGCGGCGTTCACCAACCGCTTGAGGCCCTCCGGACCGCCATAGCTGGCCTGCACCGCATACGGGGAGACGCCGTCGTATCCCCAGTTTCGCCGTCCGGGAAATGCCGCCACCGGCATCAACTCGATGACGCTGACGCCCGCCGATTTCAGATAGTCCAGGCGCTCGATGATTCCGGCAAATGTCCCCTGCGGGGTGAAGGTCCCTACGTGCAGCTCGTAGATGATGTAATCGCGGAGCTCCAGCCCATGCCAGTCACGGTCGTTCCAGAGGAAAGCATCCGGCGCCACGATCTCCGTAGGACCATGCACTCCCTCAGGTAACAACCGGGAAACTGGATCGGGAACCGGACGATTTTCGTCCACGACGTAAAAGTAGCGGTCGCCCGCCTGACCGGGCGCAGTCAGCGAAAACACCCCGTCCTCGGCCCGCCGCATGGGCAGGTCGGCAGAAGCCGCGCTCAAGAGCCGAAGCGTCAGCGTCCGTGCTCGCGGAGCCCACACGCGAAACTCAGCACAGTTGCCGACGATCTGGGCGCCGTAGCTCACGCTCTCTGCGGTAATTGGCATTTTCATCTCAGACGAAGGGTTTAGCGTATTGGATGCACCCCGCAATAGGCTATTCGTTCGATTCATTACAATCGGCGTATGGCCCTGATCCTGGCATCGGCCTCACCACGCCGGCGGGAACTCCTCCGCGCTGCTGGCATAGAGTTCGCGGTGGAAGCCGCCAACCTGCCGGAGGAGCCCCGGCCGGGAGAGGCACCTCGCAAGTTTGCCGAGCGCCTGGCGCGCGAAAAGGCACGCGCGGTGTTTGGCCGCCAACGAGGACCTGCGGCTTGGGTGCTGGGCGCAGATACGGTAGTAATCGTTGATCACGCAATCCTCGGCAAACCCGCCGACGAGGCTGATGCCGCCCGCATGTTGCGACTTCTTTCCGGCCGTACCCACAAGGTCATCACCGGCGTGTGCCTGGTAGGTTCGCGCAATGGCGAAGTTGCTGAAGATGTGCGCTCCGAGACCACCCTCGTACACATGGATCCGCTGAGTGCCGAAGAAATTCGCGATTACGTCGCCAGCGGCGAACCCATGGACAAAGCTGGAGCTTACGCAATCCAGGGAGTCGCCTCGCGCTGGATTTCACGCATTGAGGGCTGCTACTTCAATGTGGTTGGTTTGCCGGTGCCGCTGGTCCATCGCATGATGCGGGAACAGGGATGCTCTTAACTTTCATCCTGAGCGCGGCCAACGACCTGCTTGGCGAACGACCTGCTTTAGGTCTGGAGGTGAGGCTGGACGGGTCGCCCGCGTTACTTCTTATCTGCAGGCGGCGTCTCGCCATCTTTCATCGAAGACTTGAAATTGCGGATACCTTCGCCTAGGCCTTTGCCAAGGTCGGCCAGCTTACTGGGACCAAAGATGATCAGCGCAATGGCCGCAATGATGAGGAGTTCGGGGATACCTAATTTACCAGGCATGTTTACCTCCGCCGCGGCAAAACCAGGACGCTACAACCGCGACCGAATGAAGCTGATGTCCTGCCTGGATTCTAGGGCAGCGGCATGGCGTAGTCAAAGACGGCGTCCACTTAAATAGCTTCAATTAACATCGCCAGCAGAGCAGCGCGCCGGGGAAGTTCGGCAATAACCACCGACTCGTTCACAGCGTGCGCGCCTTCGCCCACCGCTCCCAGGCCATCCAGCGTAGGCACTCCCAAGCCTGCGGTGAAGTTCCCGTCAGAGCCGCCGCCGGTGGAAGCCTCTTGTAACTTCCAGTCAAGCCGCTTGGCCAGGCCAGATGCGGTCTGGTAGAGGGAGGCCACTCCCTTGGTTCGCTCCATGGGCGGACGATTGATCCCGCCGGTGATTTCGAGGTTGCATTCTCGATCCACCGGACGAAGGGAACGCAATTTGCGATCAACAAAGCCAGCATCCGCCTTGCGGGCAATGCGCACATCAATTTCAGCAGAAGCTTCGGCCGCGATCACGTTGGTGCGGGTTCCTCCCTGGACGACCCCGACATTCAGCGTGAGACCCGGTTTCAGGCCATTTAAGGCGTGGATCACGGCTATTTGCCGGGCAAGTTCGACGATGGCGCTATGTCCCTTTTCAAAATCCACACCCGCGTGCGCGGCCCGGCCGCGGACATTCAGCCGATAATCTCCCACGCCTTTGCGCGCTGTCTTGACCGCGCCCTTCAATCCCTGGGCAGGCTCCAATACCAGCACCCCCGCAGACTGGAGCGCCAGGCGCTCGATAATGGCACGCGATGATTCGCTGCCCACTTCTTCATCCGTGGTCACCAACACAGACACTGGCCGTGGCAGGCCGCCGCTCTCCCGTAGCGCCGCAATGGAGTGCATGATGAGAGCGATACCGGCTTTCATATCGAGCGAGCCCGGGCCCCAGATGCGGCCATCAGCCACGCGGCACGGCATTTTGGCCAGAGTGCCCAGCGGCCAGACGGTGTCGTAATGTCCGAGCAGGAGCAGCGGCTGCCGTGAGCTGCGGCCCGCAAAATCAGCTTGAATATGGTTACCAAACTCGTGCTGCCGGTGGACGATGACTCGCGCTCCAAGCCCTTCGAATTCACCGGCCAGATATTCGCCCAGATGATCAACGGCGGGCTTATTGTCGCTTGGCGATTCGTGCTCAACGAGCCGGCAAGTAGTCTCAATGATCGCGGCTCGACCTTCTGTCATTCGCTCTAGCCGAGCGATAGCCTGACCATTTTGGGGATCACGAGCGGTGCTGATTCTGGCTGATTTTCGTGGCATGGGTCTCTCTAAACTGCTTCGTATCAGTTGGTCGGCGGCTCAGCCGGCTACGGGCCTGAACCGACAGTGAAGTATAATCGTGACCTCCATCAGAGAGAGCATGATGCAAACCGGCCATCCGGTCGCCCCGGCAACAAAGGGCTTCGAGCAGAAGACCACACTGGACATTAATGAGATCCAGCGCATTCTGCCGCATCGGTATCCCTTTTTGCTGATTGATCGTGTCGTGGACCTCACACGCAAGCAGCGCATTGTGGCCATTAAGAACGTGAGTGCCAACGAACCGTATTTTGCCGGGCACTTTCCGGGACTGCCCATTATGCCGGGCGTGCTCATCGTAGAAGCTATGGCCCAGGCTGGCGGAGCATTGCTGCTCACCGAAGTTGCCGATCGCCAGGAGAAGCTCATGGTGTTTACTGGGATCGAGCGTGCCCGCTTTCGACGTCCGGTGGTGCCCGGCGACGAGTTGCGGATCGAAGTGGAAGTGCTGGCGTGGCGGCGGACAGCCGTGCGCATGGGGGGCAAAGCTTACGTGGCCGACACTCTGGCCGCGGAGGCGACCATTAGCTGCCAGCTTATGGATCGGTCGCGCGCCGAGGCTGTTGGCGGGGGTAACTCTCCATCGAACGACGGCGTGCAGGAGTCGGAACAGGATGAATAAGAGCCGTGTCTAGATTCCGGACTACTACTGAAGAAACCTCTCGTCCTGCGCGGTTATCTGTTGGCCCGCAGATTCATTCCACTGCCATTGTTGATCCCGAGGCAAGAATCGCCGCCTCTTGCCGGATTGGCCCCTACTGCGTCATTGGAGCGGACGTAGAGATGGGCCAGGACTGCGAGTTGATGTCGCACGTCGTGCTTGAAGGCCCCACCACTCTTGGGGACAATAATCGAATTTTTCCGTTTGCTTCTATCGGACTGCCTCCACAAGACCTGAAGTATGCCGGTGAAAGAACCCGGCTCGAGATCGGGGATCACAATGTGATTCGCGAGTTCGTCACTCTGCATCGGGGCACGGCCGCGGGTGGTGGGGTAACGCGCATTGGCAATCACATCCTGATCATGGCGTATGCCCATGTGGCGCATGACTGCTTTGTTGGCGACCATGTAATCATGGCAAACGCTGCCACGCTCGCCGGGCATGTCAACATTGCGGAGTGGGCCACGGTTGGAGCTTTTTCTGCCGTACATCAGTTCACTTCGGTTGGGCCGCATGCTTATATAGGTGGCGGCACGATTGTGACCAAAGACGTACTTCCGTTCTCCAAGACGGTCGCCGCGCGCGACGCCCATGCCTACGGGGTGAATGCCGTCGGTTTGGAACGCCGCGGTTTCAGCCGCGAACGTATTCGCAAGATCCACCACGCCTTCAAACTCCTGCTCGCCTCTAAGCTCAATACCTCACAAGCACTGCAAAAACTTAAGGCAGAAAAAGACTCCAACGAAGACATTCGCATGTTGATTCGTTTTATCGAGAGCTCGGAGCGCGGGATTATTAAATAGTGGCCACGGTATGGAAAAAATCGGCCTTATCGCGGGTAACGGACGTTTCCCCCTCCTGGTGCTCGACGCGGCCCGTGCCCGCGGTGCCGAAGTAGTCGTCGCCGCGATCAAAGAAGAGACCTTTCCGGAAATTGAATCCCACGGCGCTTCGGCTGTGCATTGGATGTCCCTGGGCGAACTCTCCCGGCTTATTGATACTTTTAAACGTGAAGGGATACAGCGCGCGATCATGGCGGGGCAGGTCAAGCACCGTCAAATCTTTTCCAGCATTCGCCCCGACTGGCGCCTCGCCAAGCTTTTGCTCTCCTTACGGACGCGGAACACGGATGCTCTTCTGGGAGCGGTAGCCAAAGTGCTCGCCGACGAAGGCATCACGCTCGAAGATTCCACTCAGTTCCTCGCGCCACTTCTCGCCCGGCCCGGAGTGCTCAGCCGCCGCAGCCCGACGCCGGCAGAACTCCAGGACATCAATTACGGCCGCGAGATAGCACGCCAGCTATCGCAATTTGATATCGGCCAGACGGTGGTCATTGCCGAAGCGGCATGCGTGGCAGTAGAGGCCATGGAAGGCACCGATGCGGCGATTGAGCGCGCTGGCCGAATCATGGCCACGCTTGACGGCAGCGGCTCAACTTTACGCCGCGACCTTACCGTTGTGAAGGTCGCCAAGCCGAATCAGGATATGCGCTTCGACGTCCCCGTCGTCGGCATCAAGACTATTGACGTGATGCGAGAGGCCGGGGCGACCTGTCTCGGAATTAATGCCGGCAAATGCCTGCTGCTCGAGGGAGATCAGATTATTTCCGCCGCTGACCAGGCCGGCATTAGCATCGTCGCCAGCACCTTGGACGAACAACCGGAGGAGAAGAGCGAATGATTGCCCAGCCATTTCCTCAACTCGACGAAATCGCCCGAATAACAGACCAACTCAAACGCGCCTTTGACGGCGAAGCCTGGCACGGAGACTCAGTAATGGAAATTCTGGCCGATGTGGATGCCAAGACCGCTGCGGCAAGACCGATTCCCGGCGCACACAGCATTTGGGAGATTGTGAATCACGTTAGTGCATGGGAAGAAGCCCTTCGCCACAGAGTTCTGGGGGAACCTAAAGAACTCGAAGGGGAACAGGACTGGCCTCCGGTGAAAGACAGCAGTGCTGCGGAGTGGAAAAAGACGGTCGAAACGCTCAGGAAACGCCACGATGCATTGGTACAAGCAGTGGCCGCATTGCCAGATTACAAGCTATTGGCGGCTGCCCCGGGACGGGACCACGACTACTACCATATGCTGCATGGAACCGTGCAGCATGAGCTTTATCACGCTGGACAAATTGCCCTGCTGAAAAAGATTCGGAAGTAGTTGGTATCCAGCCGTTCTTGAAACAATGGCGCAAACCCTCATTCCGCGGCTCAGTGGTCGCATCGGGCTGTTTTGTTTCGGTGTAATTTTGCTCTCTAACTTTGCGATGGGGCAGGCCGTCCCCCAGGACGAACCACTCGACAAGCCTGCTGCGGCGTTGCGAATCACTTCCGAGTCCTTGCCCGAGCCCGTTCTTCAGCAGGCCTACTACTTCCAATTCTCTGCGGCAGGAGGTACGCCACCCCTGACTTGGAAGGTAGCGAAAGGCACTTTGCCACCGGGCCTGGAACTGGAGGCAGATACCGGTGTCATCGCCGGAATGCCCACCAGCCAAGGCGAATTCAGTTTTACGTTGCGGGTGAGCGATTCCGGCACGCCAGCGCAATCGCACACGCGTGATTTTTCTGTTCAAGTCGCTCCACCTTTTCTGCTTGAGTGGGTCCGGATGCCCGCACTGGGGGGAAACACAATTTCAGGCGCCGTCAAAGTGGCGAATGCCAGCAAGGATGTCTACGACCTGACCGTGATTATTCTGGCCGTGAATGAAATCGGAAAAGCGTTCGCACTTGGCTATCAACACTTTACGTTGGCGCAAAATAAGGGCCAGGAAATACCATTTGACAGCAGCCTCCCGCAGGGAACATACATCGTGCACGCGGATGCAGTCGCCGAGATCGCACCCAAGAACCTTATTCGCCGCGCGCGGCTTGAGACTCCCACTCCCCTGGTTGTAAGTTCTGGCCCCTAGAAATGATACCTTTGGGTTCTCCCTTACTTGAGCACTGATTCGATCAACGTCGCCGTTATCGGGGCTGGAGCTTTCGGACGCAACCACGCCCGCGTGTACCACGAGCTTCAGCAATCGGGCGCGCCCGTCCGGCTAACGGCAATTGTTGATACCGACGCCGCACGCGGCTCCGCTCTCGCCAAGCTCTATCCCGGAGCGGAGGCGGTCAGCTCCTTGCAGGAACTGTTGCGGCGCGGCGGGTTTCAGGCCGCTTCTGTGGCTGTGCCCACGGTCGAGCACGTCAAAGTCGCCACGGCTTTGCTGGAGGCCGGGGTTGACGTCTTGATTGAAAAACCTCTCGCTTCCACTCTTGGTGAAGCAGACGAACTCATTCAGGTAGCTCAGCGCACGAGACGCATTGCCCAGGTCGGACACCTTGAGCGTTTCAATCCGGCGATTCGGGCCACGATTCCCTTGCTGACTCGGCCTATGTTTTTCGAAGTGCATCGCCTGAGCGTCTTCAGCCCGCGGTCCCTGGATGTGGATGTGGTCCTGGACCTCATGATTCACGATCTTGATGTTGTGCTCTCTTTCGCGAATTCGCCCATAAAAGAAATACGGGCCGTCGGCCTCCCGGTTATTTCCGGCAAGGTGGACATCGCCAACGTGCGTATGGAATTCGAGTCTGGTTGCGTGGCTAACTTCACGGCCAGCCGGGTGAGCACAGAGCGGGTCCGTAAACTGCGTTTCTTCCAGCCGAAGCAATACATTTCCATTGATTACACCCGGCAGGACGTTGTGGTGTTCACCGTTCCAGGGGAGCCCGACGCGATGGCTGCGATGAGGGCAATACAACAAGACACCCCCGGGACCGGCCCCTCGGGCCAATCACCCATTTATGGGTCGCAAATCCAGATTACCAAGCCGCCAATTACGGGTGAGGAACCATTGAAAGCAGAATTGCGCTCCTTCCTGCACGCCGTCCGCAGCCGGACAAAGCCCGTGATTCCGCTCGAAGACGGCCGTCGTGCTCTGGCTGCCGCTCTCGACGTTCTCGCCACCATTCGCGAGCACAACCAGCGGACGAAGCTGGACGCGCTGCACGCCATGCGTCCCTGAGCCAACCGCCGAAACTCTTGATGATAAAGGCCATTAGCTATCTGGATGCGAGCCGCGCCCACATACTCTTGTGCTTTAGCACAATGCGGTAAATGATGCGAAAATAGCTAGAAACTCAGCCTCAGAGGCGGGGTTACGATTCTTTACGCGTCGAAGGAAGGCTGCCGGCGTCTAACCGACTTGAGCCCAGCGCAGTTATGCCGATAACGGAAATCCCGCCGAAAAATCCCGTCCGCTCAGCTCCCACCTCAGGGAATAATGGGAGCGCCTATGACCGCGACTCCCGGCGCAGAACCGTAGACGCTCCCGTCCTGCTGATTCAGCTCCAGGATGATTTGTCGCGCTCGCGGCTGCGCGAAGCTTTTTGGATTTCCTTGATCGTGCACCTGCTGCTGGTGATTGGAGTCGTGAATGCTCCGCGCCTGTTTCCTCAACGCAGCTTCGCATTGGTCACTCCCGGCGACCTGATGAAACAACGCGAGCTCACTTATTTGGAAATGCCTCCCGACGCGGAGAAGAATATTGCGAAGCCGAATACCGATATCATCTCTGACAAAAATCGCATTGCGAAGTCGCGGCAGCCCGCTCTCGATCGAAAGGAACTGAAGAAAATTCTGGATAGCGGGCGCGCGGGCGCCCCTGGACGCAGCGGAGCACCCACTCCAGCATCTCCTCCGCCCAGCCCTGCGGCAGTGCAAGGCAGTGAGAGCGCCCAGCAGAATGCGCAACCGCAGCCACCTCCTGTGAATAACAATCAGACGGCCAGGCTGGAGCCGCCCCCAGTTGCTAAGGCGCCCCAACCGTTCTCAGGCTCGATGTCGGCGGGCTCCGCTATTGAGCAGGCGGCACGTGCGGCGGCCGCCAACCGCCAGGCTGGATTTGGGGGCTCAGGCGGCGATTATGGCTTGGGCTTGGGAAATCCTCGCAGTAACATTTCGAGCAACGTTGATGTGGTCAGCGATACTATGGGGGTTGACTTCGGCCCTTACCTGTCGCGGGTGCTGCACGACGTTCGCATCAACTGGTATAACCTCATCCCCGAGGTAGCCCGCGCACCCCTGATGAAGAAGGGGAAAGTCTCCATTGAGTTTGCCATCATGAAAGATGGCCGTATTCAGGGGCTGAAATTAATCGCTCCCTCCGGAGACATCTCTCTTGACCGCGCCGCGCTGGGCGGTATAACCGGCTCTAACCCTTTCCCCCCGTTGCCAGGCGAGTTCGCCGGGCCGTATCTCGCCCTGCGTTTCCATTTTTTCTATAACCCTGACAAAAACGATCTGCGCTAGCCTCGGCGATCTAAAATTGGCCTGTGCCCACCGAACGCCAACCTCCCTCTTCCAAACGCGAGCAGCAGCCTGACCGTTTACCGACTGAACGCCGCCGAGCTCTTGGCGCTGAAACAATCGGACTCGTTCTCTTAACCATAGTGATTCTTATCGTTGCAATCATTCGTTATCGCCACAACATTCCCTGGGGCGCGCACTGAAGTGTGCCCGCAGCGCGCAATTTCAATCACCGCGAACTCGGTCGAGAAGAAGCTTCCGCTGCTCGTAGTCATTCTCGGCCCCACCGGCAGCGGCAAGACTGCCCTCTCCCTGGCAGTGGCGGAGAGCTTCGGAGGCGAGATCGTTAGTTGCGATTCGGTGGCTCTTTATCGCGATTTCGATATCGGCACTGCTAAACCCGCGCCGGAAGAACGGATCCGGGTCCCACATCATCTCTTCGATGTTGCGTCTCCCACCCAGCAAGTCACCGCCGGAGAATACGCGCGCATGGCACGCGGCGTTCTCGCAGAGATCGAGTCAAGACACAAGCTGCCGATTGTCGTGGGCGGCACCGGACTTTATTTGCGCGCGTTGCTGCAAGGATTATTTCCTGGCCCTCGGCGCTCAGAAGAGTTGCGACGGCGGCTACGAGCTCGCTCTCAGAAACGAGGTTCGGCATACCTGCATCGTCTCCTCAGCCGTCTGGACACCGCGGCGGCAGCCAACATCCATCCCAATGACGCGCCAAAATTAATTCGTGCCATCGAAGTGTGCCTCGCCTCGCGGGTACCGATGACCGAGCTTTGGAAGGAAGGCCGCGCTCCGTTAGAGAATTTTGCCGTGTTGCGGATTGGCCTCAATCCCGAGCGAACTGCGCTTTATGAGCGGCTCAATGGGCGGGCGAAGAGGATGTTTGACGCTGGTTTGATGGAAGAAACCAAGCGTCTTCTGGAAAGGTATGGCGATACTGCCTGGCCGCTCGCCTCCACCGGATACCGCCAGGCGGTGCAGCTCATTCGCGGCGAAATTAACTTGGAAGCAGCCATCACGGCCACGCAGCAGGCCCACCGCAACTACGCCAAACGTCAGATGACCTGGTTCCGGCGAGAGCCCGAGGTTCACTGGTTGGAAGGCTTTGGAGACGACCCAACCCTGCAAGAGCAGGCAATCCAACTAATGCAACAAGAACTCACAGCACGACAACACTGATCCCCCTGTTTCCACGGCTCAAGTCTGGATCGTTCCTGAGTTCAGGATGAACTTTGATCAAGGCCCAGGTGATTTCATTAGCAATGCGCCAGTCTTCGCCAGCGACGAAATCCTGGATTTCGCGCTGCATTTTCATCCGTCCCAGAGATCCCAGAATACCGTCGCGCAACGCCCCGCCTGTGCCACTTGAACCGTAGCCGTGAATCAGCTTCAGAAGCCGTATGCCCTCGCGGCGTGCGGCGCGCATCTCGTCAGTGAGGCGAGCGCGAGCTTGCTCTACGGTTGGCATTCCTTGTTCCAGGTTGACAACCTTCATCCGCACGGCTGGCTGCTCCTAGAGTCTTTTTTCACAGCATCCACTTTCGCCGGTCATTTCATTATCTGCTATCGTCTGCATATGTTCCGCATATTCGGCATGAACATTCTGATTCTGTCGCTATTCGTGTCTTCGGCGACGGCAAAAGAAAAGTACCAGCAACCAAGGCCGGTCCGCCTCGACCACGATGGCGAAAAGTGGGCGCAAAAAGCCTTGAAGAAAATGCCGCTCGAGGAAAAGGTCGGGCAGCTCTTTATGGTGTGGGCACGCGTTCGCTTTATGAACGTTGCCAGTCCCGACTATCTTCAGCTTCGCGAACAGATAAACAAGTACCACGTCGGCGGATTTGCCGTGAGCGTCCCCGCTGAGGGCGGCTTTGTTTACAAAAACGAGCCGTACGAAGCTGCCGTCCTGTTGAACCAACTACAGCAGGACTCCAAATTGCCGCTGATCTTCGCCGCAGATTTTGAACGTGGGCTCTCCATGCGCCTGTACGGCACAACCGTATTCCCTCATGCTATGGCATTCGGAGCAGACCGCCGGCCCGAAGATGCTGAAGCCTTCGGGCGAATCACGGCCGATGAAGCACGTGCCGTCGGAGTGCAGTGGAATTTTTTCCCCGACGCCGACGTTAATTCCAACCCGGCCAATCCGATCATCAATACACGGTCTTTCGGCGAAGATCCCAAGCAGGTCGGCGACCTTCTAGCTGCGTACATTCACGGCGCGCGAGAAGACGGCATGATGACCACGGCCAAGCACTTCCCCGGGCACGGAGATACGGATACTGACTCTCATCTCGGGCTTGCACGCGTAGGCGGAGATCTCAACCGATTGCAGTCGGTGGAACTGCCTCCTTTCCGCAGGGCAATTGCCTCGGGAGTGGATTCCATTATGGTGGCGCACGTATCCGCGCCGGCGCTTGAGCCAGACCCCAACCGCGTAGCCACCACCTCTCCAGCCGTGGTATCGGACTTGCTTCAGAAGCAACTCGGATTCAAAGGCATCGTGGTCACCGATGCCATGGACATGGGCGCTCTCACCCGGCTTTATGCTAACGATATCGGGAGAGGCGCGGTGGATGCTCTGAAGGCCGGTAACGACCTGATACTTATTCCGGTTGATCTCGATGCCTCTTACAACGCCGTCCTGAAGGCAGTACGCAGTGGCGAAATTCCAGAAGCGCGAATTGACGCCTCTGTATTGAAACTGCTCCAAGCCAAAGCCTCAGTTGGCTTAGACAAGGCTCGGCTGGTGGACATCAACCATCTGACCACGGTTATTGGAAAACCTGAAAACCTGGCCCTGGGTCAACAGATCGCTGACCGGGCCGTGACCCTGGTCAGGGACAACGGGCAAGTACTCCCGATGAAAGCGACGGTTGCGCCGAATCTGGGAACCACCGGCGCCAAACTTCCGTATCAACCAACAGTAGAGGTGACTAACCGGGTAGTGGTCGTGATCTTTTCGGATGACATGCGCAGCGAGTCGGGGCGGCTGTTTGAGCGTGAATTCCGCGCGCGCGTACCGGAAGCCCACATCTTCTATGTTGATTCGCGCACAGCTGGACCTATGACCGATGAGATCATCACCGCCGTGGACCAAGCCGATGCCGTGGTCCTGCCGCTCTATGTTGTGCCCACAGCAGGTAAAGCCATATCAGCAGCAGGAGCAGTCAAGAACTCGGTAGAGTTGCCAGACTCCACCGGGAGTCTGCTGGCACGAATACTGACTCATGCTGGGCCGAAAACAGCCGTTCTCGCCATGGGGAACCCTTATCTCGCGGCAGACTTCCCTAGAATCGAGAATTATCTGTGTACCTTTTCCAATGCTACGGTTTCAGAGCTCAGCGCCGTCAAAGCGCTATTCGGAGAAATACCAATTTCTGGTCGCCTGCCCGTAAGCATTCCCGGAATTGCCCAGCGTGGTACCGGGATTGACCGTCCGGTGCGGGCTGCAGGGGAGGGCCAACATGCCATCCAGGGGCAACTTAGGTAAGGTATTTGCGTCGTCATTGTTCGCCGCTTCGGCACTGGGATTACTCATCCTGCTTGTCGCCTGCAATATGAGTGTGAAAGACAAAAAGGGCGAAGAGAAAGTTGACATCAATACTCCACTCGGCGGCCTCCACGTGCATACCGAGGTGGACCCCAGCCAGACCGGTCTCTCCGTTTATCCTGGCGCGAAGCCCAGGATTGAAGACGATGGAAAAGACAAGAATCGTGCCAACGTGGATATTTCCACTTCTGTGTTCGGAGTAAAAGTAGTGGCGATCGAGTATGAATCCGATGATCCACCGGACAAGATCACGGCGTACTACAGCAAGGAACTGAGAAGATACGGCAAAGTCCTCCAATGCCCAGGCGGTGGGGGTGCCGTAAAAACTGATCATGATCCCAAGTCTTCCTCCAAATCCAAGGAACTCACCTGCGACAAGTCTGATGGTGCACACGGAACCGAGTTGAAGGTCGGGACCGATGATAATCAACATCTAGTCGCTATCGAGCCCCAGGGAAAAGGTACCAAGTTCGCGCTGGTGTACGTGCAGACTCGGGGAGAGCGCCAGCCGATTTAGCGACAGCGGCAATCCGCTGATGACTAGCTGGTTGCGCAGTGCGCAGATCAACTGTTAGCTTCATTTTCAGTGGAGCATTCCTGCCATCGCTGCGGAGCCAAGGTTGAGGATGGCGTCCCATTCTGCGGTCACTGCGGCGCTCCGCAGATTCGTGTCTCGGAAAGCCAGCAGCCAACTCCAGCCTCTCCCACCCCTGCGGACCCCGGAGAGTTTCCATTTCCGGCGCAGCCAGTTGCGATTCCTCATCTTTCCGACGTTGTTTGGCAGCGCGCCGTCGGGGTTGCGCTGTTTGCAACTGTATTGGCAGCCCTGGGTAGCATTGTCATCGCGGTGGTCGCGCGAGTTCCCCAACTCAGCGCCGTGCTGTGGATGCTGACCGGCGGTCCGCTCACCGTGGCGCTCTATCGCCGAAGGCGCGTTGGACGAGTCACTCCTGGAATTGGCGCCAAACTCGGGGCATTAACCGGGCTGTTCGGCTTTGCTATTTCTGGCGTCCTTTGCATCCTGGAATACGTTGCCTTGCGCGGCAATGCCGAGCTGCGCAGCGCGCTTGAAGAGCAATTGAAGCAGGTCGCTCGCAGCGCCCCAGATGCTCAACATGTAATCGAACAGTTCCTGACGCCGCACGGGCTCTCGATTGCACTCATAGTGCTGCTGGTTGCCTTCCCGTTGGTATCTGCCATTGGAGGCGCGCTCACCGCGGGACTACTGGGAGACCGCGATCTCGGGTAGATGTGGACATTAATGATCTCCGAACCGCATCTTGCCCGTCATTGCTTCGCCCGCGTATGATGCCGGTTCGATGACTGCCAACCCCATTCCCCGTGCTCCTAAGCTACGCGAGAAGGCGCAGCTGATGTCGTCCTCTGAGATCGAGCGCACCCTCATCCGCCTCGCCCATGAAATTGTGGAGAAGAATAATGGCGTAGACAGGCTAGCGTTGATTGGGATTAAACGGCGGGGGGTGCCCCTGGCCCAGCGGCTAGGTAAGCTGATTCATCGCATTGAGCGAAAATCCATACCAGTCGGCGAACTGGACATCACTTTCTATCGCGATGACCTCTCCACGGTTGACGTGAAACCGATGGTACAGCCTACCAAGCTTGAATTTTCAGTTACGGACTTGGACGTGGTACTGGTGGATGACGTTCTCTACACCGGCCGCACCACCCGCGCTGCTATGGACGCGCTCTTCGTGCATGGACGCCCGCGCCGGGTGCAACTCTGCGTGCTCATCGATCGCGGCCATCGCGAGCTCCCCGTTGAGGCCAGTTTCGTGGGGCGAATGGTCCAGACTTCGGACAACGAAATCATCGAAGTAAAGCTGCGCGAAATCGACAACGCCGAAAAAGTCTTATTAGTGGAAAAAGAGCCTGACTGATGCGCCTGCCACTCGTCGGGTCTCGGAGGTGCCGGCGCCACGCATGAGTACTTTTGCGCGGGGATCGCTGCTCGGAATCGAACATCTGCAAGCGGAAGAAATTCTTCAAGTACTCCGCCTGGCACGACGCATGCAACGTGGCCAGCCTCGGCCGCTGTTGCGCGGCAAGCGCGTGGGGCTGGTGTTTTATGAGGCTTCCACCCGCACCCGAACTTCCTTCGAAGTCGCTGCCAAATCCTTGGGCGCAATGACGATCGTCGTGCACTCAAGCGGCTCCAGCATCGAAAAGGGCGAATCGCTTCTCGATACCGGCTATACCTTGCACGCTGTCGGGCTTGATCTGCTGGTTTTTCGGCACCCTAACGCCGGCGCGCCTCACTTGGTTGCTGCTCACCTTGATATTCCGGTGATCAATGCCGGCGATGGTATGCACGAGCATCCTACGCAGGCGTTGCTCGATGCGTACACCCTGATGCGCCACCTGAAAGACCTGCGCGGCAAGCGCCTAGCCATCATTGGAGACATCTACCACAGCCGCGTCGCGCGCTCGAACATCCATCTCTTGAGCAAGTTTGGAGTGCAGCTCACGCTGTGCGGGCCACCGGAGTTTGTGCCCGAAGTGGCTGTCACGCTCGCGCGCGGGCTGCGCATCACCCGGCACCTGGAGGAAGCCATCCGTGGCGCGGATGCGATCATGCTGCTGCGCGTGCAGAAAGAACGTTTGGCGGAGATGTCGTTTGATGTTGGCGAATATATTGCGCGCTACCAGTTGAATGCTGCACGCTTGCGACTGGCCAAACGCGATGCGGTAGTGATGCATCCGGGGCCGATCATCCGTGGGATGGAAATAAGCAGCGATGTGGCAGACTCCCCACAATCGCTCATTCGTGAGGAAGTCCACAACGGGGTAGCGGTGCGCATGGCGGTACTGGCCCGGGCCATGGGAAAAGCAAAATAGGCGACAAACAATCGAATGCCAAAGCCTAAATCAGCACCGTCCCGCGAAAGCTCGCGCCGCAATGAGCCATCGCTGCTGATCTACGGTGGTCGGGTGGTCGATCCCGCCGCACGGGTGGACACCGAAATGGATCTGCTGCTGCGCGACGGTCGCGTGGCTGAAATCGCGCCAGCGAAGAAATTGCGCGGCTCTGCCGAGGAAAAGTTTGACGCTCGCGGTCTGATCGTCGCGCCGGGGTTCATTGACCTGCACGTGCACCTGCGCGAACCCGGCCAGGCGTATAAGGAAACCATCGCCAGCGGTACGGCAGCCGCGGCTGCCGGTGGATTCACCTCAGTTTGTGCCATGCCAAACACGGTTCCGGTGAACGATTCGCCGGAAATCACTACTTGGATGAGGCAGCCGGAGCGTGGCGCCGTGGTAAACGTTTTTCCCATAGCTGCCGCCACCCTGGGCAGCCGTGGCGAACGCCTGACGGACTTCCGCGCGCTGCAGCAAGCGGGCGCCATCGCATTCACCGACGATGGCAGGCCGATTCTCGATGACGCTCTCATGCGCGAGGCGCTGCGGCTCTCGGCGGAAATTCACTCTGTAGTCATCCAGCATGCCGAAGACACTCGCCTGACGGCGGGTTGCTCAATGCATGAAGGGCCAACGGCATTCCGTTTGGGCCTGCGCGGAATGACTGCCGACGCCGAGGCTGGCATCGTGGAACGTGACGTCCAGCTGGCGCAGGCGACGGGGGGGCGTTATCACGTTGCCCACCTGTCTACCGCGGAAGCATTGAAGGCGGTGCGCCGCGGCAAACGCAACCGGGCGCAGGTGACGTGCGAAGTCACGCCGCACCACTTTACGTTGATTGATGAAGATGTTGGCGAGTACGACACGAATTGCAAAATGAATCCCCCGCTGCGCTCTGCCGCAGATCGCGAAGCATTGCTGGTCGCGCTCGCCGATGGCACGGTTGACGCCATAGCAACAGACCACGCGCCGCACGCCGCGCACGAAAAGGAGGTGGAGTTCGAGCGCGCCGCCTTCGGGGTAATTGGCCTCGAAACTGCAGTCGGCTTGGCCCTCACCCGCCTGCACCGGGATCGAGGTGTGCCACTCACGCGAATAGTGGACCTGTTCTCGGCCGGGCCGGCGCGAGTGCTGGGCTTGCGCCGTGGCAGTCTGCAGCGCGGCTTTCCCGCCGACGTCACTATTCTCGATCCGAAGAAACGCTGGAGCTACGATGTTTCGAAGTCGCGCTCGCTGGCTCGCAACACGCCATTCAACCAGCGGCAATTTACTGGGAAAGTGCTGGCGACGATCGTGGAAGGTAAGATTGTTTATCGCGCAGATTGATTTATTCTGTCATCCCGAGGAGAGCCGACCTAACAAAGAGGCTCGACGAGAGACCTAGGTCTATTTTCGACCAAGACCGCGCATCACGAGATAATTCCCATCTTTTTTCCCACCCGTTTCAACACATCCAGAGCTTGCGCTAACTGCTCTCTGGTGTGAGTTGCGGTCATGATGGTACGAATTCGTGACTTGCCCTCAGGAACGGTAGGGAACGCGATTCCCGTCCCCAGCACGCCTTCGTTGAACAGCTCGCGCGAGAAATCCATGGTGAGCTTGCCGTCGCCAATAATGATGGGGGTGATCGGAGTTTCACTGGCAGGCGTATTCACGCCACCGATGTTGAAACCCAAACCACCCAGCTCTTTTTTCCAGAAGCCAGTGTTCTCCCAAAGTTTCTCGATGCGCTCCGGCTCCTGCTCCAGAACATCAAAGGCCGCGATGCACGTGGCCGCGACCGATGGCGGATGCGAGGTCGAGAACAAAAACGGCCGCGCCCGATGGTACAGAAATTCAATGAGGTCGCGCGATCCGCAAACGTAACCGCCCAAGGCGCCGATCGCTTTCGAGAGCGTCCCCACCTGCACATCCACGCGTCCATGCACGTTGAAGTGATCGATAGTCCCGCGCCCATTGCGGCCGAGAACCCCGGAGGCATGAGCGTCGTCCACCATCATGATGGCACCGTATTTCTCGGCCAGCTCACACAACGCGGGCAGCGGCCCGATATCGCCGTCCATGGAGAACACGCCGTCAGTAATCAGCAGCTTGTGGCCGGGTTTGTGCGCAACTTCCTTCAGTAGTTCCTCGGCATGCGTCGCATCTTTATGGCGGAATACCTTGATGGTGGCGCGTGAGAGCCGTGCGCCGTCGATGATGCTTGCATGATTCAGCTCATCGGAGATGATGAAGTCTTCTTTTCCCAGAATCGCCGAGACCGTGCCAGCATTCGCCGCGAATCCGGACTGGAACACCACACAAGCTTCCACGTTTTTGAACCGTGCGATCTTCTCCTCGAGCTCCATGTGGATACGCATCGTTCCCGCAATCGTGCGCACCGCGCCGGAGCCTGCGCCGTACTTGCGCGTCGCCGCGAGCGCCGCCTCCCGCAACTTGGGATGGGTAGTCAGCCCCAGGTAGTTGTTGGAAGCGAGGTTGATCACCCGCTTGCCATCAAACGTGCACACCGGCGCCTGCTCGTCTTCGAGGACGCGCAGGCGGAAGTAGGTGCCCTTGCGCTTCAGCTCATCGAGCTGATCGGTGAGATACGCGAGTTGGGGACGCGTCGAAGTTTGAGTCGGCATATATCGTATATTTCACCACAGAGGCACGGAGAAAATCTTCGAAGCCGGGTCAGTCCCGCAGGGACGATATTCGTTAGCCCAGCGCGTAAGCGCTGGGGAGCGGTCACTTCACTCCGTTCGGGTACAACAAAATCTTTGATGCCTCGCCGGTTTTCAGCCGCTCCATGCCTTTGCTGAAATCGCGCATGGAAATGCGGTCGGTGATCACGGGATGCAAATCCAATTTGCCGGCCTTGAGCAGCGCCTGCATTTGATACCAAGTCTGGTACATGCGGCGGCCATTGATGCCCTGCACCGTGATGCCTTTAAAAATGATGTCTTCGGAAAAGTTCAGCGAGATGGGCTTAGAGGTCAGGCCGAGGAGGGAGATGCGCCCGCCGCGTCGCACGATGTTGAACGCTGTTCGGATGGCGTCGGGATGGCCGGCCATCTCCAGCACCACGTCAACGCCGAGGCCGCCGGTGGCGTCCATCACCGATGTTCGGACGTCATCGGAGTTCGGATCGAGCACGGAGTCGGCCTTCATGGCCCGCGCCAGTTGGCGCCGATGCTCGTTCACCTCAATAGCGAAAATCGTGGTCGCACCCACCGCACGCGCCACAGCGATCGAAAACAGTCCGATCGGCCCGCAGCCCGTGATGGCGACCGTCTTTGCTGCGATCTCTCCCGCGAGCACGGCGTGCACGGCATTGCCGAGCGGGTCGAGTATTGATGCATACTCCTGCGGAATCGCCGGATCGAGCTTCCAGATATTCGACTCCGGAATGCGCACATACTCTGCGAAGGCGCCATCGGCATCCACGCCGATGATCTTCACGAACTGACAAATGTGGGCATCGCCGGTGCGGCACTGCAAGCACTTGCCGCAGGCCACGTGCATCTCCGCCGAGACGAAATCACCTTCCTTGACCGTAGTGACTTCGTTGCCAACGGCCGCTACGACTCCGCAAAACTCGTGCCCGGGAATGAGCGGAGGGTGAATGCGACGTTGTGCCCAGGGATCCCAGTTGTAGATGTGAAGGTCGGTGCCGCATACCGACGCAACCTTTACTTTGACCAGCACGTCCGTGGGCCCGATCTTCGGAATTGCAACATCGCGGATTTCCGCTCCCGGCTTGGGCTCGGGCTTCACCACGGCCAGCATGGTTTCGGGCATCCGGCGGCTCACCTTCTACCTGCTGGCGTGAAATCTCAGCAGGAAACTCCTGATTCTAGCATCGGCAAGCTAACCGGGACGCCCTGCTGAAAGGTGGTGTGGAGAAAGCAGTACCAATCGCAAAATTGGTCAATGCTTGTGTGCCTTGCTTAGAGACCGCCGTTTGAGACTGCAATGACGTTTACTGATTCGCCTCGGCGATACCTCATAACCGCACTCAATCACCCACTCTTCGGGCCGCACCGAATCCTCCTCCGCCGGGCGATTCGATGCGAACGCGGTCACCAGGTTGCAGTCGAGCACTGGCCTTGCCGGGCAGTGGCTCGCGCCCGCCATCCTTGCGAATAATTTCTCCCGCTCCAGCGGCTCCTGGGCCGCCTCCGTCCAGACCGTACGGCGAAAACCTCCGGCGATCAGCGAGCAAGGTTACGTCTGCCTGGCCCAGCACCTCGATCTCGCGCACAATGCCATCACCGCCTCGCTGCTTGCCATTTCCTCCAGAGTTCTTTCTCAAACTGTAGCGGGTCACGCGCAACGGGTACGCGTACTCCAGCGCTTCCGCGGGCGTGTTAAGCGAATTGGTCATGTGGGTGTGCACACCGGAAACCCCCGGCTTCGTAGGTCGCGCGCCCATCCCACCAGCAATGGTTTCGTAGTACGCGAATGGTGTTCTCGTGCGCGGGTTTATGCCGCCGATAGTGAGATTATTCATCGTTCCTGACGAGGCGGCTGGTATGCGCCCGGGGATGGCCTGCGCCAGCGCTCGGAGTAGCACGTCCACGATGCGCTGAGAAGTTTCTACGTTTCCGCCCGCGACTGCGGCTGGCGGTTTCGCATTCACCACGCTGCCGAGTGGAGCAACGACCTTGATTGGCCGCATCAAACCGGCGGTCGCCGGCACGTCTTCGGACAGCAGACAACGAAATACATAAAAGCACGCTGACCAGGTGATCGCCTCGACTGCATTGATGCTGCCTTCCACTTGCTGATCAGTTCCGGTGAAATCTACTGTTACCCAGTGGCGTCCTCGGCCGCCGTGAACGTTTATCGTCGCGGCAATGCGCACCGGCTTGCCGCTCACCCCATCATCATCGAGAAAGTCCTCTGCACGGTAGGTCCCACTGGGCACTTCCGCGAGAAAAGCGCGCATCATGCGTTCGGAATACTCCAGCAGACCACTTGCTGCGTCGCGCACCCGATCCCGTCCATAACGCCCGCAGATTTCTTTGAGCCGTTCGAGACCGGTATGGCATGCAGCAATCTGCGCCGACAAGTCACCTTCGCGCTCGCCTGGCGTGCGGACGTTGCTGAGCACCATCGCAAGCACGTCCGGATCGACATTCCCGCTGCGCACCAACCGCACCGGCGGAATGCGCAATCCTTCCTGATAAATCTCGCGGCAGAGTCCCATGGAGCCCGCATAAGCGCCTCCAATATCCGCGTGATGCGCGCGTGAAGCCACGTAGAAGGACGGCTTGCTTGCCGTTGCAGGGCTTTGGCCGACGCGCCCGGGAACCCGCCGCTTCGGGTCGAAGTAGAACGCTGCGACCAGGGTGATGTCAGGCAGATGTGTGCCGCCGCGAAAAGGATCATTGAGCATCGCCACATCGCCTGGCCCGAGCTGCAGGCTATCAATCGCAGCTCGTACTGACATCGGCATCGATCCCAAATGCACGGGCATGTGATCTCCCATTGCGACCACCTGCCCGTCAGCTTCGAATACTGCGCAGGAGTAGTCACGCCGCTCTTTTATATTTGGCGAAAAAGCGGTACGGCGCAACGCGGCGCCCATTTCCTCGGCGATGGAGTGAAAAATATTTTTGAAAACTTCGAGCTCGACTGGATCGCTGCGCTTCATGGCTGCAGAAGTTTACGCTAAAGCTCCGGCCGAAAAGAATCGAGCATGCACCCGGAATCAGAATTCCTATTGACACTCAACCCATTCGACCGCAATATCGCGGGAGTTGTGCTGCTCTGAGAAGAGCAGTTGCGGTCCAGGCCCCTGTAAAGAAGCAAGGGAAAATAGCTCAAGGGAGGGAAGCCTCGATGCCAATGAAGAAAAAGGCCAAGAAGAAAAAGAAGCATTAATCCAGAGCGAGGCCAACCTCGCCTGGGCCGTACGAGTTCCTCCAAAGGCCTTCACTACAAAGTGGAGGCCTTTCTTTCTGCCCCTCGCCAGGCGAGCAAATCCAATCCGGGACGCCTAAGTAAAAGAAAATACAAATTCGGGGTTGTTCCCAGCCGCCAGTCGTGCTAGAAACGCGGTAACCAAATTCCTGCAGTGCGCGGTCTCTGGCCCGGAGAAGCGGCATGAGCGTTGCCATAAAGAAGAAGAGCGACAAGGTGAAGTCCCTCGACCCCATAATCCCCGACAAACTTTATTTCCGGATCGGTGAGGTGGCAGACATTTGCAAGCTGCCCACGTATGTTCTGCGCTTCTGGGAAACCGAGTTCCCTCAGCTCAAACCTGGCAAGAGCGGTACCGGACAGCGCATGTACCGCCGTCGCGACGTAGAAAACGTGTTGCGAATCCGCAAGCTGCTCTATGAAGACGGATTCACCATCTCGGGAGCACGCCAGCAGATTCGTGTGGAGGCCAAGGCGACCAGTAAAGTTCAGGCTCCGCTTCCATTTCCTCGCCGCCAGACCAGCGAATTAAAACGTGTCCGGCAGGGCTTACGCGAGATACTGGGTATGCTCTCCGCGCGCCGCTAGCCGACCTAAGCCGCTCGCTCGGACAAAGAGGCCATAGCCGCGCCGAGCGCGTCGTCCCCGGTCGGGCCGGTTGCAAAGGGCGCATCCTGCATCTGGTGCCAGACGCCATTCTCTTTAACGTACACCGCCACGTAGTAGGGCACATCAGGGTTGGAAATGGAGTGCCACAGTTCCAGTTTGTAGAGCACCTCGTCCATTACAACCAAACCAGTTTTTTGCAGCTCCCAAGCTTCGTTAATCCCAGGATAAGAGCGGAAATTCTGCAGCGGATTCTCGTGCTCCATGCGTCCTCCGAGCGGTATTCGATGCCTGAAACGCCAGCCAAAGACTAAATGATATCGATTTAACGAGACACTCTGCACTTATATCCGGCGCGAACTCCTTGCCCAGCAGACGCTTACGTATTGACATTCGTTTGTGCTGGTCTTTATCCGCGCTGCATTGCGCGTACAACATCTCTCCTTCACAGTGTCCACATGAGGAGCACAACATGACGACCCAACAACTCTTACCCATTTCTTCAGTTTCCGCGGGCCGAGAGCCGTCTTTCGCGCCGGCGACACGCATTCAGGAGAGCTTTGTCGCCTCCGGAGAGAGAAAAATACTGGTGTGGCTGGCAGAGCGTACACCAGACTGGATCAATTCCGATCACCTCACAATTCTCGGCTTGCTCGGCATGCTGCTGGGTGGGCTTTCTTACGCCTGGGCGCGTTGGCATCGTTATGGGCTGCTGCTTGCGGTGGGCGCGCTCGCAATAAATTGGTTGGGGGACAGCCTGGATGGCACACTCGCGCGGGTGCGCAATCGGCAGCGGCCGCGTTACGGCTTTTATGTGGACCACGTGATTGATACGTTTTCAGCTCTCTTCCTGATGGGCGGCCTGGCGCTTTCCGGATATGTGCATCCCGCGGTCGCCATAGGAATGCTGGTGGCGTATCTCATGCTGTCCGTCGAGGTGTACCTGGCAAGCTATACGCTGCAGAGCTTTCGGCTGTCGTATGCGAAATTTGGGCCGACTGAGGTACGTATTCTGCTCGCCATCGGCAACGTGGCTCTGCTGTATCGTCCGGTGGTAACGGTTTTCGGCGAGAGGTATCGGCTATTTGATATTGGGGGCGTGATTGCCATTGCGGGGATGGGGACGATGCTGGTAGTCTCATCCATCCTACACACCAAAAAACTCTATATAGAGGAGAGGCTTTCATGAGCGAGCGTTTGCCCGCGCCCCGGCGTCCCAGTTTAAAACGCTGGTTGAAATTCAGCATGGTGGGTGTCATGGGCGTGGGTGTGCAGTTGGGAGTGCTGGCCACGCTGACCTCTTTTGGCCTTCATTACCTTGTAGCCACCGCGCTGGCGGTGGAGACGGCGGTGCTGCACAATTTCATTTGGCACCAGAACTTCACCTGGGGCGACCGCAGCGCCAGCGGATTTTCGCGCATCTTCAACCGCCTGGCGCGATTTAACCTGACCACAGGCGCGATTTCTATTGGAGGAAACCTGGCGCTCATGGGCTTGCTGGTGGGCCTGGCGGGCCTGCCAGTTATCGTCGGCAATATTGCGACCATTGCCTGCTGCTCGCTGGCAAACTTCCTGGTGAGCGATCGCATGGTGTTTCTGCCGTCGTGGTCGCAAGACGTGGACACCGCGGCCGCTGCCGAGCAGGTGGAAGCCTAGCATTCACATTCTCGATTCAGTCGCGTGGCGTTCTCCCATCAGCAGCAGCGTTCTCTCTGAAAACGGTACATAGATCAGCGCCGCGCTGGCGGCGAGTGCCAATCCCAACCCGATCTGCGGCGTTAACAGAAATGGCGACAACGCCCAGAGCTCGTCCAATGGGAACAGCACCGGGAATAGGGTCCTGAATTTTCCGGTGAGGCCGCGCACATCGAAGGCGACCGCCGCGATCAGGTACAGGCGGACGGGAATGCCGATGGCGGCGGAGGCGATCAGGACCACAATGATCCACTCGTGGTGCTGGAGCGCGCGCTGAAGTAAATCCTGTATCTGGGCAAGTCTGGCCAGCGCGGCAATATAAAAGCACAGATACATAAGCTGAATCAGAAAAAACAGCACGCGAACGTAGCGGCGTGCCACCGCCGGGACTTCGTCGGCCTGAGTCAGAAGCGAAGTCGCGGCGGTATTTTGCGGAATGGCAGCTGGGGCGGCGGTCGTCTTTTCGACGCGTCGGGGTTCGACTTGCGTCATCTCTGAGTCGGAGACCGCTCGTGGGTGGGCTTTTCCCGCAGGCATTGTCGCGGGCACAGCGCCTGCCGGGATTCTTTCCACCGGGGCCAGAAAGCGGTAGCCACGGCGGGCGAGGGTCTCGACAAAACGCGGATTAGACGGGGAGTCGCCCAGGGTCTCGCGCAGTTTGTTGACGATGGTGTTGAGGCTGTGGTCGAAGTCAACAAAAGTATCGGCCGGCCACAGCCGCTGGCGGATTTCTTCGCGGGTGACCAGATCTCCCGGGCGCTCCAGCAGCATGAGCAGAACCTGGAAGGGCTGCTCCTGCAGGCGCAAGCGCACTCCGGACTTGCGCAGCTCGCCGGTATTGGCGTCGGCTTCGTACGCTCCGAAGCGGAAGATCTGAGGGGAAGTGGGCGCCATGGAGGATGTTCATCTTAGCGCATCGCCGTCAGGCGCATCTTCGCACAACAGATTCTTGCCCACCCACCTGCTTGCCGCTGCGCCGCCGAGTTTGGCAATAAGTTACTGGGGTACCCCCACCCCCTGCCCCGTTGTGGAATCAAAGATTTGGAGTAGGTTGACACTGCAAATCTTTGGGTCCGCGGCAGTTACTCGCAAAATCCTGCGGGCGTGAGACTTAGGTTATCAAAGAGCGACAGCAGAGTGCCGTTAGTGTTCCGAAATCGGAGCACAAACTGAGAGTGAAGGAAATGGAAGGTATTTGTCAAGCGGGATTGGGTGAAACGGCGAGGTGGCTCGACCAGCGGCTGCCAGTGTCGCAAGTTTGCGTCCAATGACGTGGAGAATAAGGTTAGGCTGGTCTCCAATGATGACTGCGACAGCAAACGAAAGCACGGTGCAAACATCATGGCGGTAAAACTGAATAGAAGGGCGTTCGAATTTGCCAAAGAACTAGTTCGTGAGGGCAAAGTTGTTATAGACGACAGGGACGCCTGGAGCGAACATCAGCCCTCCACCCAGCAGGAGAATGAGTTCATCCGCCAGCACGGGTTTGGCGAGTACGCAAAGTGGCATTTGGGCACGGATGACTCGCGACCCGAGGACAGCAAGAGAACGTACGAATTTCCCTACGGCGATTTTGAAAAGGTCCACCGCTGCGCCGTGCTCTCTGCCGAGAGCAGAGCCGGGCAGTACAAGCACTTTGATGTTGAACGCGCTGCGGCCCACCTGCACGGAATGATTGATGAGCTGAGGGAGAGAGCCGCCTGAGAATACCTGCCTACTTAATCCAACCTCCCAGTCGAGTGGGACGTTTTTTTTCGAAACGAAATATCCGCCCTTTACCGGCGCCCGTGCTGCCCGTTGTACCATGATGTGGCAATCGCAATCAGGAGGGGAAAAGAGTGGATTCAGTTAGCCGCATTGAAGAGCTGATCTTAGGAGGTTCGGAAGGTTTTTTTGACGAACCCAATACGAGAGAGGATCTGCACGTCACTGTACGTATTGCGAGAGATGTTTATGATTTTCTCAAACGGTATGGCGAGAACCCTTCGGCGAAGGAGATTGACTATATCACGGGTACAATCAGGTCTGGTGTTGACGAGCTCTTTGCCCTCGCTTACCAATGCGTGACTATTAATACAGGGAGAGACAGCTGGAGCTTTGATTCGCACGTGCATTGGGATTTTCCTGCATTGCGAGAAAGATTCCTGCGAGATTTCGAACACCTTTCAGAATCTCGGGAGGCAAGTGCGGCTCAAAGACTGGTCACTTTGCTTAATCTGGGACATCTTGAACTTGTATTATTGGCGCACCACTTTCCTTCAGCAATATTCGAAAATGTTGCGAGGCGTCATGCGGGGACGGGCCGAAGGTAAATCTGGTTGCGTCCAGGCTCCGCTTAGAGGTGATTGATCGATTAAGCAGGAGGCGGTTAGCATCCCCCAAAAGTCCGATTCGCCAGTTGCATGGCACATTGACAAGTCATACCTGCAGATCATTGAGAAGCTCTGAGGCTGGTTCAACGCTTGTGATAAGCAAATCGTCTCTTGCCCGTGTACATGCAACGTAAAGCAGGTGGCGTTCTGTCTCATAAATCTCTTTCAGATCGCTTTCCTCTCCTACGGCTTCGATCCGATTCTGCAATGGCACGATCTCGTCATCGCAGGCCATTACAGCTACGGCGCGAAATTCCAAGCCTTTTGCCAGGTGCATCGTAGCGATTGACACATGGCCAGTTGTTGTTTCGACCATTTCGTTGAGAGTCTTGAACGGTAGGCACGCCTCGCGCCAATCTGAGGTGTGTACCCCGAGGTGAGCAAAAAACATGAGGAAGGACATCTCTTCGATACTCGCGCTGGCTGTGGCTACAGCCGCTGGCGGATTTCTTCGCGGGTGACCAGATCTCCCGGGCGCTCCAGCAGCATGAGCAGAACCTGGAAGGGCTGCTCCTGCAGGCGCAAGCGCACTCCGGACTTGCGCAGCTCGCCGGTATTGGCGTCAGCTTCGTACGCTCCGAAGCGGAAGAGTATCTGAGGGGAAGTGGGCGCCATGGAGGCTGTTCATCTTAGCGCATCGCCGTCGGACGCATCTTTGCACGAAACATTCTTGGCACGAAAAGCTTCTTGCCCACCCGTCATCGGTCTGCTTGCCGCTGCGCCGCCGAGTTTAGCCATAAGTTACTGGGGTACGCTCTGTAGCCAACTTCGGGATTTATTGATTCGATTTGCCGTCCCTTTAGCCTTTTGCAAACTTAGACACCGACGGGGCAAAGGCTCCCACACGCTCCCTTGCCAGAAGAACGTGCGTGAAAGTCCTCCTAAACTTAGAAACTTTTGCAGGCCTATCGCGTCACATAAGATAGGCTGCAGTGTGGAAGCTCGACCGCTGTATTCGAAGAACTCACAAGAAGAGCGCGCCCGGAGGTCCAACTTGTTGATTAAGAAGGCGAAGAAGATTGCTTCATCCGAGATTACGCCCAAAGACGTCTACCTGAACCGTCGGAAGTTCCTGATGGGAGTCTCGGCGATGGCCGGAGCGGCGGCCATTGGAGGCGTGGGCCGGGAGATGGCTTTTCCGACACAAGTTGCCTTCGCAAATACTAAGATTGATGGAATTCAGAAAAGCCCGCTGAGCACCACGGGCGAGAAGCTTACTGCTCTCGACAAGATCACTAACTACAACAACTACTATGAGTTCTCGACCGACAAGTACGAGCCCTCCGGTCTGTCGAAAGACTTCAAAACGCGGCCGTGGACGGTGAAAGTGGAAGGCTTGGTCAAGAAGCCGAAAGAATATGACGTAGATTCGATCATCAAGATGAGCGCGCCGGAGGAGCGCGTTTACCGGCACCGCTGCGTTGAAGGCTGGTCCATGGTGATGCCGTGGGTGGGATTTTCGCTAAGCACATTGATCAACAAGATTGAGCCGCTCGGGAAAGCAAAATACGTGGAGTTCACTACACTACTCGATCCCAAGCAGATGCCGGGTCAGCGCCGCGGAGTACTGGATTGGCCGTATGTCGAAGGGCTGCGTATGGACGAAGCCATGCACCCGCTGGCCATCTTGTGCTTCGGCTTGTATGGCGAAGTGCTGCCCAATCAGGATGGGGCGCCCCTGCGCATCATCGTTCCCTGGAAGTACGGCTTTAAGAGCGCGAAGGCGATCGTGAAGATCCGCTTCACAGACGAGCAACCGGTGAGCGCCTGGACCAAAGCCGCGCCCAATGAATATGGATTCTATTCAAACGTGAATCCGGAGGTTGACCACCCGCGTTGGAGCCAGGCGAAAGAGCGCCGCATCGGCGAGGACTTTTTTTCTAAACGTGCGACGCTGAAGTTCAACGGCTATGGCGATCAGGTGGCGCACCTCTACAATGGCATGGACCTGAGGAAAAATTTCTAGCCCATGAAGAGGATTCGCGGCATCAAGGTTGTGGTGTTCGTGGCGTGCCTGGCGCCGCTGGCTCGCCTAGCTTGGAAAGGCTTCACTGTCGGGCTGGGCGCGAACCCCATTGAAGTAATCACTCATGCGACCGGGGATTGGACACTTAGATTTCTGCTGATCACGCTCAGCATTACCCCGCTCCGAAAACTCTTGCGCGCCCCTTCGCTGATCCGGTTTCGGCGAATGCTGGGGTTGTTCGCTTTCTTCTATGGGACCCTGCACTTTACGACCTACATCTGGCTGGACAAATTCTTTGATTGGCACGAGATGGTGAAAGACATTGGCAAACGGCCTTTCATCACCGTCGGTTTTACCGCTCTTGTACTGCTTATCCCACTGGCGGCAACTTCGACCGCGGGCATGATCCGGCGTCTGGGTGGACACCGCTGGCAAATGCTACACCGATTGATTTACGTCAGCGCGACCCTGGGCGTGATTCATTATTTGTGGCTGGTTAAAAAAGACATTCGCGATCCCCTGTTTTACGGATCAATACTCACCATCTTGCTGGGGTATCGCCTGGTGGTGTGGGCGTCAGCGGCCTCAAAGCGGAGAGCTGTCGCCGGCCTGCGTGGCAGCAGTGTTGATCGCCCAGTGGAATTGTCCTCCTAGAGTACTTGCCCTTCTCTTGGTAGCATGAACCCCTTAAATCTTTGCAATTGGAGAGGCCATGGGCCAGGACAAGCAGGAGGCGGGGAAATACACACTGGCGGAGATACTGTCGCAACCGCAGTGCTGGACCGACTGCCTACGGAACATTGAAAAAGGGCAACTCACAAAAATCCGGGAACAATTTGGGCACGGCTCGGAGTGGCTGTTCATCGGCTGCGGCTCGAGTTATTACCTGGGGATGGCTGCGGCTGCCACATGGACAGCAGTAGCTGGCTTGCGGGCGAGCGCCGTACCGGCTTCCGAAGTGCTGTTGTTTCCTGAGCTGGTGCCAACCGGGCCGACAACTGTTCCGGTTTTGATTTCACGCTCGGGGCAGACTTCGGAGACCTTGCGCGCGGCTGAATACCTGGAGCACACGCGCAACCTGCGCACACTTGCCGTGAGCTGCGCGCCCGGTCGGCCTTTGGCCAAGGTGGCGAGCGGCTGCCTGTGTCTGCCCGATGCCGACGAAAAAAGCACAGTCATGACGCGATCATTCAGCTCCATGCTGCTCGCGTTGCAATTGCTCGCAGCCAGCGTCGCCAACAAGCACGCATTCAACAAGGCGCTGCACCAACTTCCCAGCCTGACGGCAGCGATGCTTGCGCCGTTGAAGGGAAGGATCGGCGAGTTCCTGTCAGCAAATACTTTTGCCGACTACGTGTTTCTGGGGCAGGGGCCGTTTTATGGTTTGGCGTCTGAGAGCATGCTGAAGGTGAAGGAAATGTCGTGCTCCTACGCCCAGGTGTTTCACACACTGGAATTCCGTCACGGACCGAAGGCCATTATCACTCCGGAAGTGCTGGTGACGTTTCTGCTTTCTGAAGCCGGGTACGAGGCCGAGGTCGAGGTCCTGGAGGAGCTCAAACAGCTGGGCGCGAAGACGCTGGTGGTGACCAATGCTGCGGATGCGCGAGCGCGAGCGGCGTCGGATCTGCTGGTCGAGTTGGCAATCGATATCCCGGAATATGCACGCTTGGCAGCTTACATGTTCACGGGACACTTGCTCGGCCTTTTGACAGGATTGAAGAAGGGGTTGGATCCCGATAAACCGCGATATTTATCTCGAGCAGTAGTACTGGGCGAAGAACGCGAGAAACCTGAACATGCCGCGCATTGACGTGAGCATTGCCGGGGAATTGAACCTCGACTTAATTCTTTACGGTCTCCCGGAACAACTGGTGCCCGAACGCGAACTGCTGGCCGAGGGCATGATGCTGACGCTGGGGAGTTCATCGGGCATTGTCGCGCACAACCTGGCAGCCTTGGGCGCGAAGGTAGGCTTCAGCTCGCGCATTGGCGACGATGCCCTCGGAAAGATCGCGCTAGAGCGTCTGCGCGCCGCCGGGGTGGACGTTTCGCGAGTGCGAAAGTCGCGCGGCGCAAGCTCGGGTCTCACTGTAATCCTGCCACACGCGAAGTGGCGCAACATCCTCACATATCCGGGGACGATCTTTGAGCTGCGATTTGAGGATTTGGACCTGGAGTATCTTGCCTCAGCCAGGCATTTCCATTTGTGCTCGATGTTTTTGCAACGCGGACTTCGGCCTCGTGTCGCAGAGCTATTCCGCGAGATGAAAGCCGCAGGGTTAAGCACGTCCCTGGATACCAACGATGATCCGGACGACCACTGGAAAGGTGTGAGCAAAGTGCTGAAGTACGTGGATGTTTTCCTGCCGAATGAGCGCGAGGCGTGCAAGATCACGCGCACGGACGATGTTGAAAAGGCGGTGAAGCTATTAGCCGACCTGGTGCCGACGCTCGTAGTGAAGCGAGGCAAGCGAGGAGCCATCGCGCGGCAGGCGGGCAAAGAATTTGTGAGACGCGGCGTGGCGGTGAACGCCATTGATCCGGTGGGAGCGGGGGACAGCTTCGATGCCGGGTTCATTTATCAGTATGTGCGAGGGGAGGATATTGAAACCTGCTTGAGATACGGAAACCTGGCGGGGGCGTTTTCAACCACCAAACCGGGGGGGACGGAGGCTTTCCGGGATGGGAAGGCGATGAAGGAATTCTTCGGAAGTCAAAAGCTTTCACCACAAAGGACACGAAGGGGTAATCGCGCTTGACCGTATGAACCACAGAGGAGCACAGAGCAAAGGCAAAATCTTTCACCACAAAGGACACGAAGGCGCACGAAGGGTTTTAAGGCTGGGAGAATTCGCTCTAATTCAGGTCGACACTTTGGTTTCTCGATTAACTCTGTGGTCCTCTGTGCTCTCCGTGGTTAAAAACCTTTGCGTGCCTTCGTGTGCTTTGTGGTGTTCCTCTGTGGTTAGTCTGTCTGCACTATTGTTTGCTGACTTCGAGGAGCAATTGCTCAGCGAATGAGGCTGGCAGCTTGGGAGCGTGGTTCGCGGTCACCTCAACCGTGCCCAGATCTTTGTTGTTCACGTAATCAGACACGTGGTACTTGCCTGGGGTCAGGCCACGAAGTTCGATCTCTCCCTTCCATTTCTTTTCGCCGTCGGGAGTGAAGAAGGCGTAATACATCTTCCCGTTCTTCTCAATCGCGTAGCCTTCAGGGACGTCGTAACCATAGGTATAGAGGTTACGAAACTGGCCGCGCGAAAGCATTTTCTGGTTGTAGATATCAATCCACTTCTTCCACCAGTTCTCTTTGTCCGCGGTGAGCGCGACGGTCTTGAAACGTGGATTGGCATCAGCCCAGGTGAACTTCGTGCCGACCACTCCGCCGGTGCCGACCGTGGAAGCGAAATCGCGCCCGATATCTGCTTCGTTATTCTTTTTGAAGTTAATCTTGGTGAGCTCAACGTGGTCGCCATAAACCGCAGCTTCGGGTCCGAGCAATGCTTTGTACATCTTGATGCGGCGGCGTACTTGCACTGAGCCGACCGGATCGGCGGTGACTGCCTGGTCCATGTATGGCAGCCAAGCCAGGCTGGGCGGGGTCCCGCAGGGACAGCTCTGGGTGACACTCTCAGGTTTCAAGGCGCGCGTGGTCTGGAAAATCTGCTTGTACACCTCAGCCATGGCGTTAATGGAATCCTGCGGCGACTTGTGGTGATGCTTGGGGTTGTAGCAGGCGGGCACGGTATAGATGTTGTCGAGCTTGTGCCCGTCGAAGTCCCAATCGCGGATGAATTTCTCCGTCAATTTTTTGTAGTAGGCCTGCACTTCGGGAACTGCCGGGCAGAGTGTGGCCAGATTGCGGATCATGCGCGCGTGCTTTCCTTCCTGGTTGAGGATGAGCCAGTCAGGATGCTCTTTCACGACGTTAGAGACCGCATAGCGGTGCGACTCCCATTTGCCTTGGCCGTCTTCCACCCCGAGCGGCAGCCACCAGATTTGCGCGAAGATGCCTTGCTTGTGAAACCCATCCACCATTTTCTTCATGGAGTCGCCGGGAAAAGTGTCCGCGCGGGGCTCCCAGTCGCCATAATTGTTGAACCAACGGTCGTCGAGGGTGGCCCACTTGATGTTGAACTCTTTCAGCTTGGGAATGGTGCCCAGCATTTGTGCGGGCGTGACGTTGAATTCGTATCCCCAGCCACACCAGGAAATGTTGTAAGACTCGTTGGAAGGCTTAGGCAGGTTCCAGCCCTCGCGCGAAAGAGTGGTGGAGTAAAGGTGCAACGGTTCATAAAAGTCGCCGGAGTAAACCGCCACGAAACTGCGGGGGGTGGAGTAGCTGTCTCCCGGCTTGAGTGTGAGGTTGGGTTGCAATTGCATTTGCGTGGAGACTCCGTCGGCCGCTGTCTTCACCGGCAACGAGAGAACCAGGGGCAAAGTTTCGACATGACCAATGGCTTCGCCGACGTTGGCGGTCCAGAAAGCAACCACGGGAATACCGCCACCCGTGCCGTTCTTTAGTTGCACGCCCATGAGATTAGGCTGAGAAAATTTCTTGGGCAGATGAATCACATCGTCCTTGCCCCACTCATAGCTTGAGCCTTGGAATGACCACATATCGTAGGGCGCAGCCTTGCTATCGGCGAGCGCGGCGTTGAATCGGTGCTGCTGGGCAACGGCGCCGTCAAGTCTGACGTCTGCGCTGCCTGAATTCTTGTAATTCACCGTGCTAAGCGCAAGAGTAGGAAAATCGTCATAAACCTCGACGGCCAGGGTGCTCTGGAGGCCAGACACAGCACTGCTGGCGGGAATCTCTACGCGCTTCCCGCGGCCCAGCTTGCCGCTCGCGGGAACAATGCGGGTCTGCGAAAAATCCAGAGTAAAGCGTGTGGGCTTGCCGGCAACGATAGCGTAATCCGCAGACGTATTAGCGGGCGGGTCATCAAGGCTAAGCTTTTGGCCTCCTTCTTTTAATAGAGAGGCCTGAAGGTAGCCGGTCGGCAGGATGTCGAACTCGGCGCCGGTGGTGCGAATGACAACCGGACCATTGGGATTCACCAGCACAGAAACGGGAGAGGGTGCGGCGTCAGCTTTGGGTAGGTTGGGCGAATGAGAGCAGGCGATGTTCACGCCCAGCAACGTGATCAACAGAACAGAACAGATCATTCGCTTTATCATCTGTGAGCTCCCATTGCGGCGGCCGAGGTCCCCTTAAACTGTGCGAAAATGCGCTCGGCATTGAGATGGTAAATCTTCTCTAAAACCTCTGGCGGCAGTTCCATTCCGTAGATCTCCCAGCGGCCCTGGCCAGGATAACCAGCGTAGTGGAAATACTCATCGCCAGTTTCCAGCCAGCGGAAATGATTCTGGTAGGTGTCCACGTTGGGCGGGGAGTCGGTCCCGAACATGATTCGGTCCTGATACTTGACGAAAAATTCGCGGGCACGGCGCGGCTGGCGTCCGAGTTCCGCCTGGCGCGCGCCGAATTCGGTCATCACGTTGGGAAGTCGGTCGAGCAGCGCGGAAACGTAATCGAGATTCTCTGGCCAGTTGGCGACGTGCAGAGCAATAAACGTCGTGTGCGGATGCTTGGCAAACATACGGTCGCGCGCTGCGAGGATGGATTCTTTGCTGGGAAAATCATGATCGTAGAAGCTCCAGTCGGGGTGCTCGCTTAGTTCCTCATAACGCTCGTTGGTAGCATCCGTGGGATGGAAGAATGCTTCGGGGTCGGTTACGTGGATGGCGACCGGGATGCCCAGGCGGCCACACTCTTCCCACACCGGATCGAGCCGGGGATCGTCAACCGCGACCAGTTTGCCGGATGATTTGTCCCGCACCTGCAGCCCGAAGTCTTTTAAAACTTTAAGTCCACGTGCTCCGCGGCGAACGGCGTCGTCAAGCTGCCGCACCATCTCCTGACTGAAGTCAGGATCGTTAATTTTGCTCCAATCAACCTGCGTAAACACCATGAACCGGCCGGGATAAGGTTTGACCATTTCATCAATGACGCGTTGCAATTGCTCCCCCCAACGGCCGGTGAGGATAACGAGGGTGCGAACGTTAGTAGCGTCCATAGCCTCGATCACTTTCTGGGGCGGGACGTGCTCGTCAATGCCCTCCGCGTCGTTGATGTGGTTGTGCACATCAATCACCGGAAAACGAGCGCGCTCAACCTTGTGCACTCGTGCGTGCATCATGGATTGGGGATGGAAATCGCGCAGCAGAAGAGTTTTGCGCTGCTCGGCGTCGGGCGCGGACTTGTAGGTGATGCCAGGCTGAGAAGTTTGTTGGTCTTGTGCGTACAGCACGAAGGACGATGAAAAAAGCACAAAGAAAATGGCGCCACGTTTCATGTTGACCTCAGGGGTAAAAACCCCGCAATGTTTTGCCTTTCTATACAGGCTAAAGCCCTGCTCCACCCGCTTCCACGCCAGAGAGCTGGAGCCCTGCGGTCGAGCTGAGCGACTACGGCTGCCAGCGGCGCTTCTCGGCTGGCTTGAAAATCGTGTCAATGGCGCCGGTGACTTCCACAGTAAAAGTCTTCTCGGCGGGCACTCCATCTATTCCATCCACCGTGAGCTTCACAGTGCGGCTGCCGGTTATGGTATACGCGTGATGCGCAATCGGACCATCCGCGTGGGTACCATCGCCGAAATCCCAGCGATAGCGCAAGGCCGGAACGGCTGCGGGATCGCCGTGCGCGGAGAGCGTAATCACTTCGCCGGCTTTCGCGCTGGAGGGAACGTCGGCAGTAATTGTTGGGGCAGCCGCGGAAATTGATGTGTCAATAAGTTTGAGCACACGTACCGAGTGTGGTGGCTGATTTTCCAGTGAAAGAGCGCCATTGGTTAATGGAATGGCTGAATCCTGATTCAGAGCATCAGATGCCTGGTATTTTCCGCTGGAAGGCAGTTTCAAATCGGCAAGTGACACCGTATGGGAGCGTGGCTGCTCGGTCCAATTGAACACTGCGAGGATCGCTTGTCGCTTGTCTTCGCGTAGAAGAAAGATACTGGGCATCTGGTCCTCGGTGGCGTAAGTCATCAGATCGAGGGGCACCGCTGCGTGGCCGAGGCGCGCCATATCGAGCAAGTCTTTATTCTGCACCAGCGCCAGGCGATCGGCATCGAGGCCAAGCGTAGGCAGATCGTCACCAATTTCATACATGCCGCCAGAAACCGCAGAGAGCGCAATAGAAACTTTCGCTTCGTCAAGCGTCAGGGGCTGATCGCTGTTGTGCCATCCGTGCTCGGGAATGGTCTGGCGCGAAACGGTGAACGCGTCAGGGTCGTCAATGAAAAAGTTCCGGTTCATGTAGTAGCGCGCGGCGATGCCGGGAAGCGCTTCGCGGCTGGCAGCGAAAGTGTGGCCGGTATCAACCGAGGTGCGGCCGGTGTCCACCAGGCCAACTGGGTTGAGCATAGGGCTGCCGTCTTTATCGAGCAGGACTTCGTCCCCGACGGTATCGCGAATCACCTGCAGGCCAATGCGCTGGGCTTCGAGGGCAGTGGTGTGCGGTCGAGAATAAAAGCCTTCGACGGTAGAGTCGTCCATGAAATCGAGTTTGATGTAACGGACGCCCCAATCGTGGACCAACGTGCGGTAGGTCTGGCGCAGATAGTCCTGGGCGGCTGGGTTGGTCGGATCGAGTGCGTAGAGCTGATCTTTATCCTTGTTAACGTGCCCCAGATGAATGGGCTGACCGGCAGCATTGTGCACCAGCCAGTCTTTGTGATTCTGAAACACCGAAGACCGCTCAGAGACTTCGAAAGGCGCCGTCCAAACCCCGAAGGTCAGGCCGAGCCGGCGTACCTGGTCGCCGACATATCCTACGCCGCGAGGGAAATGGCTGGCATCGGGCGTGGCGTATTCACCGCGCGCGTATTGATAGCCCTCATCCATGTGGAAGTAGTCGTAGCCGAGTTCTTTGAGATGTTCAGCCAGCCAGCCCGCATTCGTGAGCGCGGTGCCCTGGCTGAGGCCAAAATAATAGGCGGTCCAACTCCACCAGCCCATAGGAGTGGGAGCGCTAACACGGGCTTTATGGAGCTGGCGGATAGCCCGGCCATAGGCCTCGAGCTGGGCGTGGTAGTCAGGACCAATGGCGAACATCAGGCGCTCTCCCGAAAGGCTCTCGCCGGAATTGACGGGCACGCTGAGAGCGATCTGATCTTCGGGCGGCGATTCCTTCAGTGATTCGCCTTTCAAAATTTCCGTGGTGCCAGTAGCGGTGACGTCGTAGGAAGCGAGTCGCGCCTCACCTGCCTGGAACTTCAGATGAAGAATTGTAAGCAAACGGTTCGAAGTCAGTGCCCCGAGAAAAAGACTTTGCCCACTCTGGCGGTTATAGATGAGCTGGCTGCCTACGGCACGATGCATGCCGTTTGTGGGCTCACTTAAATCCATGATCTTCAGTGCGGGACGGTCTTCGCTGTAGCTATCAGACAGTATGCGGTCGGAGGATGCTGGGCCACCCAGATTTATGACCGGCTCGGCGGAAGTCTCCAGGCTGCGGATGGCTTGCACGGTGATCGCCTTGCCTGCGTTATTCCGCAGGCGAACCTCCAGGTCGCCCCACGCTTGCGACTGATACAAATGAAAAATGCAGACCAAATCGGGCTGGTCCGGCAGGCCGGAATGGGTAACTGTGAGCGCGCGCCCTGATCCGAGATCGTCCTGGAATGCGGACTCAACCGCTTGATGCTGGGCATAGGCGCTCGAGGGCAGCCAACGAAAATCAATCTGCGCTGCAGACTGGGCACGCAACACGGGACTGGCAATTCCGCGGGCGGAAAGCGAATAGGAGCCGTCCCGGAAGGCGGTGACCGTGAGTCCCTGGGCTTGAATGGAAGCGATGGGAGCGGGAGGCTGCGGGCGCGCGGATTTCCGGCGCTGCCCAAATGCAGGCAGAGCCACCAAAATCAACACTGTGGGCAACAGGAGAGGCCGCAAGCTTCTCATTACGTAAGTCGAGGTCGGGATACCCTTTTATAGGGAAGGAAAGAGAAAAGCAAGGGAGCAAGAACGGCGGTACTGTCCTAATCTCAAATCCCACAAAACAGGCTGTGGAAAAGGGGGTGCGTGATGTCTAGACGCGTCCCCCTCGTTACGAAGTCGTCATTGTCGAACAACGAGTCAACACGTTGCTTGACTCACAATCCGCCTTGTGCTACTTTTCAAGACGTGCCAAGTGTTAACGATGCTGTTGACGGTCTTGCATCCGTTGCCAAACACCGATCCGAACAGCTAACGAAATTGCGGAAACAGTTGGACACAAATCGTACTGCATACTTGGAGTATCTAGACGCACGGCGACGGGTGGAACGATACCGCAGGGAGTTTAGGAACATTGGCGCTCTACTAACGAACTATCGAAGGCATGATGAAGCACTCAATGCCATATTTAAGAATCATGCTGATTGGGGTGATGTGGCTGAGATGAAGCTACGGCAAGAATTGAACCTTTGGGAAGTACTTGCTTATTATCTCGAGGCGACTACCGAAGCCCGTGTACCGGACATTCAGCAATTCTTGGCACACGCCGGAGTCCGTAAGATCACGAAGCAGGCGATTGAATCAGCGCTTCGGACACATGCTGATATTTTCAATATTCGTTTGGAGGGCCGAGAAAAGTTTATTTCGTTGAAAGGGTAAGTAGCAAAAAGTTAAAGGGCCTACCGAAGCGCGAACTTCGATAAGCCCGGAAGGTGTCGCCCCTCTTGCGAAGAAGCAAACGCCATTCGTATTTCTACGCGCGTCCACCGCCATTTGCAAGGGGTGTTTTCACTCGGCCTGCAAGTCATTGCAAATGGAGGGTTTTATGTACGTCAT